>NZ_JBXWXS010000030.1:0-30317 GCF_059431795.1 Salinispira sp. | reverse complement strand
ATGGGAATTTCCGTATTCCCCCGAGGCTTGAGGCATGGCTGAGAAAATTCATTATCACCCCTCAGATGCACCGCACACATCACTCGCTCCATGCCGATGAGAGAAACAGCAATTTCGGCTTTTTTCTTTCTGTGTGGGACAGAATTTTTTCCACATACACCCACAGGCCCCGGGACGGTGAACGTCGTATGAAGGTGGGAATGCCCGGGCTTATTGATGCCCGGGTGAACCGAATTGATCGAATGGTTGCCGAACCGTTTCTCCCCTATCCCCGGACTGAAGGACATGGGGGAGTTAAAACCCCGCAGGAAACAGAACTACAGCAGAGGAAGATACACAACAGCTCCGGCGTGGAGGATAGGGATGTTTGACAGCGAATTGAGGGTAGCGAAAGACCGACTCCTGTCTCTTATAATCCGGCCTTTTCAACACATCCACCCCATCACAATTACCATGCTCTCTTTTACTGCCGGTCTGGGTGCCGTGTATTTGCTTGTCCGGGGAATCACCATTGCTGCCCTGGTTTTATGGGCGTTAAACCGGATATTGGACGGCCTGGATGGTTTGGTTGCCAGGAGCTACGGGAAGCAAAGTGACAGCGGCGGATACATCGATATTATCGCCGACTTTATCATTTACAGCGCAATACCCCTGGCCATATCTATAAGGCTGGGAAGCTCCGGGAGTTTTCTGGCAGCCGCGGTACTCCTTGGCAGCTTTTATATTAATGGCGCGGTGTGGATGTCCGGATCCGCCCTTATGGAAAAGAGGCGAACCAGGGGGGATGCCCGGGGGAGTACCTCCATGATTATGCCCCGGGGGCTGATTGAGGGGTTTGAGACCATAGTGTTCTTCACTCTGATGATGCTCCTGCCTGGAAGCTTCTCCCTTTTGGCGTACATAATGGCAGGACTGACCTTTGCCGGTGGCCTTCTGCGGTTTTTCCAAACCCTCTCCATACTTCAGAAATAACAACTCAGAGCATCGGGGGAAAAAATAGTCGGGCCGTACCATATTCCGGACATCTGAGCGTCATTCAAAATCGCTGATTTTCGAAATCGCCTCATCAAAAAATCATGTTATAAATCTATTGCCTCCGCTAGCCTGACGGCGATATGCTTTCCAGCATGAAGAAACAACATATTCAGAAAATTGTGCTGATATCCGGGGCGATTGTCGGCTCCCTGGCTTTTGTTGCCCTGCTCCTTCTCTGGGGAATAGCGATGCCGCCCAGAAACCTTCCTGATCCCTCTGGTCCCTATCCGGTTGGCACTCTCGTGTATGATCTGGTGGATGAAAGCAGAATGGAAGCATATTCATCCGTTCAGGAGCACCGAAAAATCCGCGTCCAGCTCTGGTACCCCGGCGAGCCACCCGTCGGGCGTCAGGACCCGGAAGACTGGATGAGCGACGGCCCCCGGCAGGTCCGTTCAATCGTGAAAAACCATGGCTTTCCCCCGTTCATCTGGGATCATACCCGGTTCATGAAATCCAACAGCTATCGGGGCCTTGCGCCCGCATCCGATACGGGAACCATACCGGTAATTCTCATATCCCACGGCTGGGAGGGCTACCGGGGGCTTCATGCGGACATTGCAGAAGAGCTTGCCAGCCGGGGATTTCTGGTTGCCGCCCCCGAGCATAACTACGGCAGCGCTGCGGTGCGTTTTGAAGACGGGCGCATAGTTCGCTCCTCGGATGATGTGCTGCCGGACCGGAATCAGCGGGACAGTTTTATTCTGGAAGCAAACCAGCTTGTAAAAACCTTCAGTTCCGACAGTTCCTTTCTCCTGGATCAGCTCAGCCTGGTAAACCGGGGACTGCCCCACGCAGGTCCTGAGCGTCTTTCCGTTCTTCAGGATCGAATCGATACCACCCGTACAGGGGTAATCGGACATTCCACCGGCGGGGGCGCAATGGTCCATTTTGCTTTAAGCGATCCACGGCCCGATGCACTGATGGTCTACGATGCCTGGGTGGAACCCATTGCCGCTGATGCCTTGGAGCGAGACGGTTATGACCGGGGGAAGGGTTTCGATCTTATGGATCGGGAGCTGACCATTCCCTCACGTTTTGTCCGCAGCGAAAGCTGGAACGGAGGAATTAACGACGGGTACCTGGTTCCATTTGTCCGTGCACAGAACCCGGATCGGGTTAGGTTGACCGAGATTGCCGGAACAACCCATCAGCAGTTCACCACCCTCTACATGTACGCGCCGGTTGTCCGCTGGCTGGGGATGCTCGGGGAGGTGGATCCCTTCGATTTTGCAGAAGAGCTTCGTATGGAGACGGCAGAATTTTTCCGCACCCATCTCCTGTCCGCTCCAATTGCGGAAGGGGAGTAGATAGAGTCTTCTGGAGCGCCCGGGATGAATAATGGCTGGGAGACCGGCCTATTGTACCCGGGCTTCGCCCCATGCGCTTGCAATAATTCTTCGTCGGCCTCCACGGTTGCGGTGTTCACAGAGATATATCCCCTGCCATGTTCCCAGAAGCGGGCGGCCGCCGTTGATGGGGATTTCCACCGAGGAACCCAGCAAGGCGGCTTTGGCGTGGGCGGGCATGTCATCTGCACCTTCATAGGTGTGGGTAAGAAAGGGCAGATCGCCGGGTACTAAATGATTAAGAATGGCTTCCATATCAACCCGTACCTCAGGATCGGCATTTTCATTAAGGATTAGTGAGGCCGAGGTGTGGGCTATATGGAGATGAACAAGCCCCTGGGAGAACTCGTTGATCCACTGCAGCTGGCTGAAGATATCCCGGGTAACCAGATGACATCCTCTGGGGTGGGGTGAAAGCTCAATTTCATCCTGCCTGAAAATCATAGATAATACACTCCGGTTTCGTTTCGGGGACGGGATTCCTCAATAATTTCACATATCAGCTGTCCAAGCTCCTCGGCGCTGAACCAGCTGTCCATGTTATCCACCATTCGCTCCCTGGTTTTCAACGGCTGGGTGGGGATGAGGGTGGAAACCTGGATTCTGGTGCCATGGGCTTCCTCTCTGAGGACCTGTCCCATCATTTTTTGAGCCCCTGCCAGTACAGAGATGGCCCCGGATTCCGGAACGGGTTTTTCACTGGCCGAGCCGTTAATCATCACATATTCCCCATCATTCACCTGGTAAAAGTATTCCATCACCGGTTTCATAAACATGAAATGGGAATTGAGATTATTGGTGAGCAGGGTCTGCCAGTCTTTCAGGGGCATACGGTGCAGGCTGTATCCGTAGTACCATCCTCCCAGAGACGCCACTGCCATATCCAGGCGGCCGTATGTCTCGATAACATAGCTCATCAGATGATCCATGGAAGCCTCATCGGTTATTACCGTGTGCTGCAGATCCAGGCCGTCCAGGAGCGCAGGCGGGACAGCCCCGCGCAGGCTGTCCGCCTTTCCGGAATTGCGAAAAGGCACCACAACCCGGGCACCTCTGTTCAGAAGGCTTTTTACAATGCCTTCGCCCACGTAGCCCGTACCTCCCGCCACCAGGGCTATGGAATTGCTGACAGTTTTCATCATTAACTCCTCGTATTAACTATAATGAATGGCGGAGTGAATATGCAAAAATAGCTGATTAGCCTGAGGTTTGTATTTCACTTAATCCATCGAACATAAACGGTATCAGTTCAGAAACGGTGGGGTGAGGGAATACGGTGTTCTGAATGATGGTGTAGGGGAGTTTTGCCTGTACTGCAAGGGCAAGCATGGAGATAATCTCATCGCCCCCCACCCCGAACACTGTGGCCCCAAGAATGCTGTTATTTTCCGGATGCACCAATATCCGTATTTGTCCTGCGGTTTCATCCCGTTCCTTGGCTCTTGCGACGTTCTCCATGGGCATGTGTGCAAGTCGGTAGGGAACTCCCTGGGCACGGGCCATGCTTTCGTTCAAACCTACACGGGCCAGAGGGGGGTCGCTGTAGAGAGCATAGATCAATGTTCGGTCAGCCACGGTTTTGGAGCCTCCTTTTCTCTGAGATAGGTACACCTGACCGTCGTGGACCGAAGTATGGGTGAATGCCCCCCTGCCGTTTACATCTCCCAGAGCATAAATATGGCTGACGGAGGTGCGGCAGACGTCATCTACGCTGATAAAACCCCGCTCATCGGTATTCACCCCCGCGGCTTCCAGATTCAACCCATCGCTGTTGGGATTCCTCCCGGTGGCTATGAGGAGAATGTCAGAACGGAGGATCTCCGTTTCCCCGCCGGGAGAGTTGACCTCCAGTTCCAGTTCGCCATTGCTGACCGGCGATGCCCGGAGAGCTTCCGTCCCGGTGAGTATCCGAATACCCTCGGATTCCAGCACCTTCTGCAGTTCACTGCTGATATCAGGATCTTCCCGGGGGACCAGCCGTTCACTGTGCTGGATAATGCTAACTTCACTGCCCAGGCGGCGGAATGCCTGGGCGAACTCCACCCCGATGTACGATCCTCCGAGAACCAGAAGCCGTTTTGGGAGCTCCTCCAGATCCAGAATACCCGAATTGTCCACCCAGGCTACGCTGTTCAGACCTGGAATCTCCGGGATTCTGGCCCGGGTACCGGTGTGTATGAGAATCTCACTGCCGGAGATCCGGGTGCCGTCTATTTCTACAGTTCGGGAATCGATGAATCGGGCCCTGCCGGGGTAAAAATCGGTGCTCTCTTCCAGCCATTTCTGAAAACCATCGGTGGCAGGCATCCGGATGCCGTTCACCCGTTCCATTACCCGGGCAAAATCTGTTTGGGCCCCGTCTGTGGTAGACCCGCCGGCGGCCGCCCCGCCAGAGGAAATCCCAAAATCCGGCCCCCGCTTGACCATGTGTGAAGCCCGGGCACTTGCTATGAGGGTTTTGGTGGGGGTGCAGCCCCAGTTCACGCAGCTGCCCCCGACACGGTCGGATTCCACGGTGGCTACTGATAATCCTTCCTTAAGCAGTTCCGGCAGGATAGTGCCGGTGGCCTGGCCGGTTCCGATAATGATTACATCATAATTTTTCATGGATGGGCTCCTTTTTCCCCGGGGTAGCGGGACTCTTTGAGAACAAGGTACGGAAAAATAATTGTATCTACAAGTAAAAATTTCTGATAATTTCGGGCAGATTTACTCCAAGTATATTAGACTCTAATAAAATACCATTATTTCCATACAGGAGGTTTTATGGAGCCCTATACTTCAGAGCTTGGAGCTCAGTTCGGCATTGCAACAACATTGCTCATGCTCGCCGTTGCCGTTTTTTACCTTGTTACCGGGTGGAAAATTTTCACCAAGGCAGGTAAACCGGGATGGGCGGTGATTATTCCCATTTACAACATCGTAGTGATGCTGGAAATCGTTCAGCGGCCCATCTGGTGGATCATTCTCTTTTTTATTCCTGTGGTGAACGTGGTGATAGCCATTATGATGCTTGTAGACCTTGCAAAGGTGTTTGGAAAAGGAACCGGCTTCGCTCTGGGACTCATATTTCTAAGCTTTATCTTTTACCCCATTCTGGCCTTCGGTTCCGCCAGCTATGAGGGACGCTGACGCAAAGCGATTCACATGAGTTTCCCGCTGGAGTTTGCGCTCCGGCGGGGAACATCCTATAGTTGAATACATGGAAAACCGGAGAAAACAGGTCAGAAGCGATATCTCCTGGCCCATTTATCAGCGTACAGATGAGGGGCGGGAGCAAATAGGCGAAGTGCTGAATATTTCGCTCAACGGCCTGATGATGAACCTCAGCCGGAATGGCGATCCACGGCTGAACGGCCATTTCGATCTCTTTGTATGTAAACCCCATCTTTCGGAGAGCCTTCTGGAAATCCGTGGCGAAACAGTCTGGAGTGAACCGTCCAAAGACGGCAGTGTTTGGGGCCTGAGTTTTGCGGATGTTGAGGAAGCCAGCAGAAAAATTCTCGGCCGGTTTATCAGGGACGATGAGGATTTGGTGGTGGAGCTTGAGTTGAAACGCTGAGTGCAGCTTTTGTATCTACGGAGAGAACGGCCAGATGACCGGATATGTGGATTATCAGAATCCGATGATATGGAAAAAGCCGTACTTCTATATTTCAGCTAAGGAAACCTTCTTGCAGAATGTAAGGTACCTGGGAAATAGCGGAAACATTCCATGAATTTAGTGTTTTGAACTCGAGGATCAAAAAAATTCGCCAATTTCGCGCCGTAGACGGAAGTACAAAGAATCATTATAGCCTATACTCTCAACAGCCCATTAAAGCCAGAGCGAATCAGGCACTGGCAGATCCTATAGGAGGATAGATGCAATTATCGGTTAGTGTGCGCATACATGCACAAGCAGAAAAAGTCTGGGAAGTTATTTCACAAATAGAAAAGAAGCATGAGATCATCTCTGCAGTTGAAGGGGTTGAAATACTTGAAAAAGGCGGGGATGAACTTGCCGGATTGAAGTGGAAGGAAATACGTCAGTTCAACGGCAAAAGCGCGGAAGAAATTATGTGGATTACCGACGCGAAAAAGCCGCTGTATATAAACAGCAGAGCGGAGAACAACGGTACCGTCTATATCTCCCGCTGGACCATCCATGCACACAAGGATCACAGCGATCTGGGAATTGAATTCACAGCCACCCCGGTTACACTCGTTTCGAAATTGCTCAACGCAATCCTGGGCGGGAAGATCCGCAAAGATACCTCCGCGGCATTCCGAAAGGATCTGCAGGATGTGAAGGCTGCCGCTGAGAAGGCCTAACCGTTCTGCGTTCAGCAGTATTCCAAGCCGGTTCGGGCCTATTAGAAAGCCCGTCCCGGCCTTCAGAACGTCCTGCTCGCAGCAAGCGGAGCTAGGTTTTTTTTGTGTCCACCCAGTAGCTTGTAAGCTCGGTGAGAACATAGGTTTTGGCAAGCTCGCTCTCACAGTTGATAATGCCGGCCCTCCGGGTCTCCGGGATTATGAGCAGATCGAAAATCTCATCCACCGAACTTTCATATCGGATTTCGCCCACCTTGGCGGCAGTGGGCAGGTGGATGATATCGATACCAGCACGGCTGTGCTGCCGGTCGATTTCCAGTCCGGCAAACATTGAAGAATTGTTTCGCAGCCTGGAGTACGCCACGAACACAAAATCCCCGTATTTCGCCATTCCCCGCACGAACCCTCCGACTTTTCTCACCACATCGTAGCTGCGGGTTTTCGGATCTGCGCAGATCAGCTCCCCGGTAGCTGACAGAAGCACATAGAGCTTTTCGTCCCATAACCTGGGAGTATGGGGCATGTGAAGATCATGTAGCAGCACTTCGCCGCTCTCCACATGGTAAAGTACGCCGCCTCCGGGCAGGCCATCCTTCCAGGAGCGTCTTGAATCTCCGGTATTAAAGGCCGTGGCGTAGGCAGGGCGGCCGTTCTCCATGGCCATGCCGTTGAGGTGACATCGGTCTTCGGGTACAAGCTTGGTAATGTTCGGCGGCGTCCAGTAGGGTCTGAACGAGTATTCTTCATCTATTGTACAGATGCAGGAAAACTGGGTGTTCATACCGTACAGCCCCTCTTCGCCCCATTCCAGGGCATGGAGATTTATCTGTCCGGTGAAATAGAGGCTTCGGGGCACAAACAAGGTTTCGTACACCCCGGGCTGTCGGGGATACCCTGCGGCAAGAGAAGGATCGCCTTTGAGGACCACCACCCTGCCGCCCTCAGAGACGGCCATATTATTATCCTTCAGGCCCAAAGCCATGGCTCCGGTGAAATTCCTGGGAAGCTGAATGAGCCGCTCATCGTCCAGCGCGGAAAGGAAAATCACCTTCCCCGCCTGGTAGGTGGAAATGACAAGCGTACACCCGGCCTGATTGAAGAATTCAGGAACATTGGGCGAGTAGCTGCAGGTGAAAGGTGCCGGAGGCTGTGCAGTATGTGCCATCAGAACTCGGTGTTTTCGAAAAATTCAATATATGCGTCGTAGTACGGGGAATAGTTTCGATACCGTATGGAAACAAAATCCTGATCTCCGTCATCGTCAATATCGGCAGTTCCAATGGTGATTGGTCCTGAAAACGCTGGAGATAAGCCGTATCCGTTGGCCACGGGACTTGCGAATAACGGATACTCCGCTGTGCCGATATTTTCAAGAAAATACATTGTGCCCCCGTCAACGCTTGCGAAAATATCAAAATCCCCGTCCCGATCCAGATCGGCGAACTTGACGACCACATCGGTTCCAAGATTGATGGTTGCCATTTCTGCATCCAGCAGATTACCTGGAGTTACATTGCCGAAATCATGGGTTTCCGGAGTTCCCTGGTTTATGTGTAAGTGTAAATATCCGGTATCCAGACCCAAAAGCAGATCCTGATCTCCGTCGCTATCGATGTCTGCTGCAGCAACGCTTTTTTCGGTTCCCGCACTGGGTGAGAAATTGCTTAGGCTGGTTCTTCCACCGGTGACGAAATCGGGATTTGAAGCTGTGCCTCCGTTAACGGTCAGTAAAACCGTAGCATCTTCGGCGTGAAGCATATCCTTATCACCATCGCCATCCATGTCGGCAAAGGTCAGACCGGCGGTGTTAACCATCGCATTGGCTGGGTTAATAAAAGTGGGAAAACCGTTTGCCGGGATAGGCGCGGCGAAATTCGCCGCATCAGCGCTTCCCGTGTTCTCATGAAAATAGAAATCGTTTCCGGAAATACTGCTATAGTTGGTTGATTCTATGGAGAACATATCCAGGTCACCGTCATCATCTATGTCGGTGAAGGTAAATGTGGGTTCCGTTGAAATTGTTGCCAGACCGCCGAAGGTTGCCGATCCGTCGCTGCCGTTAAAGGCGGGGGCAAGATGGCGGAACTGTGCCTGCTGAATGTTCGCCGCGCCTTTATCATCCCGGACTGTGAGGGTGACATTGAAGATGTCGTCTTCTGTGAGGTCCACGCTGCCGGCCGGGGAGGAGGACTTATAGCTTGCGCCGCTGTTTTGACCGGTGAATTCCCAGTTGTATTCAAGGGTATCGCCGTCGGGGTCGGTGGCGGCGGAGGAATCATAATGAAATATACTTGAAGTGATCTGGGACCGGTTAGCCAGTTCGGGAACATCCGGTGCATTGTTGTTAAAGAGTCTGCCCGGGGATTGGCCGTGGTTGAGATTTATAAGGTCGCAGCCGGTAGAAGATAGAAGCAGGGCGGTTGCCAGGAGCATCTCCTTGAGTTCCGGGACTTTCATATACCCCAGAAGCCCGTTGTACAGATGCTTAACCCGGCTGATCTGACTTCTTCGCTGGATCATATTCAGACGGTAAAAGCTGCCGTCCTCCATACTTTTCATCAGCAAAGATGACTGAGTTTTCAACTCTTCAATTTTATTCTGGAAGTCGTTCGGATAATTAATCTTCATCGTTATTCTCCCTGTCCCGGGTTACCGGGGATGATAAGGGCAGGGGCTGAATCGGTTCCGAGATGTTGATTACGCTTGCGGCTGTGAGGGTGGGGGAGCTGAAGCGAACATCCGCCGGAGTATCGGGAAAATCCTCACCTTCTCCTATCACCAGTGCGAAGCCTTTGGATCCGCCGCTGTAGCTATCGTCGGTAATACCGTTCACCTGGACATCGTTCACGTACAGTTCAATTTTGATTCCTGAGGACGTTCAATGCGCAGTTCGTTTAATTCACCGGGAGGGGTTTTTACCTCGCTGCTCAATGTCCAGGGAATGAGTTCTTCCGGCACACCTGAACTGTATTTCAGAAGAGCGTATGCTCCGTCCATGCTGATCAGAAAAAGATAGAAGCTTTCTTCGCCCTGATCATCAAAATACATGCCGTATCCGGCGGAAATGTCTCCGCTCATTTTCTTGGCACTGATGGTATATGTGGTGAATGCTTCACTGCCCGCATCCGGATCCGGACTGTATATGAGACGTCCCACAAGGATCCTCTTATTGGTGGAAAACTGAAGGAACTGTTCCTCGTCGAATTCCCATGAAATGGTATTAAGCTTGAAGATGCTGCACGATGATATCAGGAGAACAGATACGAGGGAGAATATAATGATTCTTTTAATCATAATCGCCCGCCTCAGGATTAAGTGTAGGCGGAACGGTCGTAGCCATCAAGTGCGGCAGCCCCCGTTCCGGCTTTTTATCCTCATAGTTACTATAGCGCGAAGAATGAATAAATCCATGTAGCCTGGTGTTTCCGGAAAGGGGTCTTGCGGGCCTGCGGTGTACGATACAGCTTGTATTCAATTTGAAGGATATCCGGAAAATACGCACCGGGTACAGATTTGCTCCCATCGGCTATTTTCGAGTTTATCGCCCGTCACCTCTCCCCGGTCAGCAAGATCGAACTGAATAATCCATTAGCGTTCCCGGCCGGTCGGACTATCCGCTCATTTTTATGTATTCCCGGCGGAGAGCGAACATATGCTAATCGGGACTATTTACCGGATTAAAGGGCCCAAACTATTGAATATCTCTATCTGAAACCCGGAACTTCTATGTCCGGAAGCTCATAATTCTCCCATTTAAATCTTCAGCTTTTTCGCCGATCTGAATGGTGAGCTGGTTCACCTCGGATATAGCCGTGGTGATCTGTTCTGCGCCTACGGTGACCTCCGACATCCCGTTAATCACCTCATCGGCATGATGGGAGATCTCCTTCATCCGCCTGATAATTTGACCGCTCTGGTGAGAGACATTCTCAGATTGCCGGTTCACATCCTGAGATGTATCTGTAAGACGCTCCAAAGATTGGGTCATTTCCCGTGCTCCCGAGCTGATGTTGAGACTCACCTGGTGGATGTTTTTGGATGAGTCCAGGGTTTCCTTAACCTTTTCATCTATGTGGCTGAAGGCGGTCCGTAATTCATGGAACCTTCCGTCCGTTGCATCAATGGAGTGAATTATCTGCTTTACTCCACCGGATATTTTCCGGGCTGAAGATGAAGTGCCTTCCGCAAGCTTTCGGATCTCCTCAGCCACCACCGCAAAGCCCCGACCCGAGTCTCCCGCATGGGCTGCCTCAATGGCGGCATTCATGGAAAGCAGATTGATCTGGGAAGATACCTTTGAAATGGTATGAATAAATTCCCGTATATGATCCACATTGGACGCCACCCCGGTTTGATACTCCTTTGTGAGAGCATCAATTACTCTGCCTCCCCGCTCAGCGGTTTCCAACAGATCCTCCGCAATGCCGCTGTTGGACTGACTGTATTGCCGCACCGTTTCCAGGGCCTCCATCATGCTTTGAATTGCAGCTGCGGATTCTTCCATCAGTTCGTTTTGGACCGTGCTGAGACGGTTGTTGGCATCTGCAGAATCGGCGATGTGCTGAATTGCCTCCAGGGAATCCCCGATTTCTGCACCCAGTTCTGTCATTCGTCCCATCATCAACTGCACTGTTCTGTGAATCTGCTCAATAGAGCCGGCGGTTTCCTCGGTATTGCTTCCCAATTCATCCCGGATATGCATAGTATCCTGGGAGAGTTCCTTGATGCCCGTTACCATGTTCCGCATGGTGGATACAAAGCGGTTGAACTCACCGGAAAGTTTCCCCATCTCATCCCTTGAGCTGATATCCAAGGTTTTCCGCAAATCACCGCCGCCGCCGGCAATTTCGCCCATTTTACTGTGCACAAGTTTTACCGGTTTTAAAGACTGTCTGATTGATAATGAAATAATGGTCACCGATGCGATGAAACTGAGTATCATAATCATATTCAGTCTACTCTGGAATTCATTCAGGGACGCGAAGAGTTCATCCTCATGAAGAATGAATCCGATGGTCCAGCCCCATGTGTAATAGGTTTTAAAACTGAACCACTTCTCCGTGCCGTTCATTTCATAATTGAACGATCCATCCGACATGGAGACTGCCCGTTGAATAAAATCCCTCTGAGCAAGCTCCCGACTGCCTCCTGGTAATTGGGGATGGGCAACTATGATACCCTCTCTGTCGAATATAATCGGAATTGCCCGATGCACCGTGCCGGTATTTTCATAATACTGCTCACGGATTGCGCGTACGGCCTCTTGTTTCTTCTCCCTGAGAATCGCATCTGAAATTTCTGTGGTGCTCATTCCCTCCCATTGAGCCTTTCCGCTGCTGAGAGCCAGATTCAGTTCACTGGTGTACTCAGAGTGCTTAGATTTCAACTGATTCAGCATAATAGTGTTACGATAGACAAATTTCTCACGGCTTTCATTCCCGACTATTGTTCTGAGGGAAGATTGGATGAAGACCGTCATGATGCTGAATGTGGACAGCAGGAGTACGAAGACAATCATTCCTGCTTTGGCAAAAAGGGGAACATGAAAACTTCTCATAATACCTCCGGTAAAGTCATATTTTTACTTGATGAGCATCTTTCAAAATCAAATTTTCAAAGAAGCTGGATAACGGGTCGAAATCATAATCCATATAACAAGGGGAGGAGTATGATTCTAAAGCTCTTGGCAATTTCCAAAATCACTGATTTATGAAATTAACTCTGATGAAAAGATATGCGCACTCACGCACTTGCTTCCAATGGTTTTGAACCTACCATGTGTACTGTGAGGATTTTATGAGATGGATGTGAGAAACGTAATTCAGGTATTCTTTGTTGGAGGGGGGAAATCTTGAACTTCAGCCCGGGCATATTCGGCGATGGCCTTGAGGGAATAATATTTGCTTACCCCGGAGATTCCCGCAGAACCGGCCTCCGCCAGATCGATTGCTCCGTCGGCGTGTATCAGTTCATCTTCAACGATTATGTGCATCACCTCGCCGATTACCAGGGTTGTTTCGTTTACGGAGATGGGTATGGCCTGGTGAAATTTCATACCGGTTTTAATTTGTGATTCCCGTACAAAAGGTGCGGAAAATCCATCCAGATATTCGGGGGTGAACCCGCAGTGTTCGAACTCCGATTCTTCACGGGGAAATTTGGCAGAAGTTGCATGGCCCTCTTCGGTCATTTGTGCCGGTAATTGATTGATGCTGTAGAACCCCGTTTCCTGAATGTTCATAAAGCTGTGACGTCTGGTTTGCTCACCGGGGCGCACAAAAAAGCCGATAAGGGGAGGATTGCTCCCCATGTGCACCACAGAGCTGATAATCGCCAGGTTTTCCAACCCGGACTGTGAAACGCTGCCGATGAGGTTTCCCGGCTTGATTCCCGTAACCGAGTTCACCAGGTTCAGCCGAAATACCCTGTCCAGCTGCTCTATTTCTTCCCGATCAATGTGCATAATTTCTCCCTGATTAAACGTGCCCTCTGTCTGTCTACCGGGCCGACCTTCCACCCCTGAATTGTCACCTGGACGGGATATTCCTGGAGCTCTTGAGGCAGATCGGGATGAGTTGTTTCAGCGCCGCTGTTAAGAGGATTCCAGTGGATGTAATCGCCGGAGTTTTGCTTATCGTGAATAAGAGCGATACAACCTCTGGCTTGCTGAAATTCGGTAAAGGTGTTTAATAATGCCTGACGAGGATATGAAAATTCGGCGTAGCCCCTTTGTGCGGCCCGTTGAAACTCCTCCATCTCCCTTCGATTCAAACGGTGGGGAACAGCTCTGGAGCCTCGGCGAGACTGGGTTGCCTTCCCCCGGCTGAGCCGCAAAATATCCTGTATCATTGTAGTTCTATCTGTTTTCGTTTTTTTCGACATGATTTGCTGCAATATTTAATCTGTTCCCACTGCCCTCTCGAATCCCATCTTTTTCTATTGGAGAAGGGACGGCCGCATACAGGGCAAACTTTGAGCTGTTCACTAAGTCTCATCTTGGAAATATCATCAAAACATTCCAGAGCGTCAATTGAGAAAACGTCAATTGAGAAAACGTAATTGAGAAAACGTCAATTGATAAAGCAGAGCGACCCCATGGACAAGAGCCGCCGGAAAAAATTTGTACTGGGTGTAATATCCGCAGGAGGAGAAATTACTATTCGTCACCGCTACCGGATTCGGGTATTACCAGCTCTTTTTGATGCAGAAGCACTTCAGTAATTTTCCAGCGTCCCCTTTCCAGAAGTCGCTGAACGGTCCCCCGGGAGATTTCCATAATATCTGCCGCTTCAATTTGGCTTTTTCCTTCGTGATCGCATAGTCTGATTGCTTCAAACTCGTCCAGATCGATTGAGACCCGTTCCAGTGCATACGATGGAACCCCCGACGGCTTAAAATTCCTGCCCCCTTCCAGGGAGCGGCAGTTTCTCCGTTTTCGTCTTCCCGGCACTTACCCTTCCTTCAATTCACGGATTAATTCTTCCATGCCCCAATTCGAATATTCTTCTTTCATTCCCAGCGATGGAATTTGTTTCTGCAGTATAGAATCCACTATGCCTCTGTGAAAGGGAATTTTCATGGAAACCGGAATGTTTTGTTCTCCGGCATACGCTTCAATATCTTCTGAAAGCTGATGGTCCAGATCCCATTTATTGATAATCAGATTCATGGGAATAGAGAAGCGCTTGACCACTTCAACCACCCGTTTTAGATCGTGAAGCCCCGAGGGGGATGGTTCGGTAACCAGAATCACATGATCGGTGCCGGTTATGGAAGATATGGCCGGGCAGCCGATTCCCGGTGGACCGTCAACAATAATCATCTTCGCGTTTTCTTCAATGGCAAGTTCCCGGGCCGTTTTTCGCACCTCGCTCACCAGCTTTCCCGACGCTTCCTCCCCGGGAATCAGTTTTCCATGGATCAGGGTACCGTAGGGGGTCTGGGAGCGGTTCACCGAACCCACTACCGCAGGTTCCAGATACACCGCCCCTTCGGGGCAGACCAGCGCACAGACTCCACAGCCCTCGCAGCCCTGGGGATTAATTTGATAACCGCCTTGGATTTGATCTATGGCATCAAATCGGCAATGCTGCTGGCAGATTCCGCATTGGCTGCAGCGATCCGCATCAATTCGGGCCTTTTGGGTCCCCTGAAAATCCCGTGTTTCCTTCAGCAGGGGTGAGAGCAGAATATCAAAATCCGGTGCGTCCACGTCGCAATCCGCCAGAACAACTGAATCCAGCCAGGGCAGGAGAGACGCGCTAAGAGAGGTTTTCCCGCACCCCCTTTCCCGGAAAGAATGGTAATCTCCCGCGGTTTATAGTTCCCCATGTCTGTTCTCCTCAAGGATGGTCAAGAAAACCGCTTCGCTAATCTTCTGCAGATGTTCCCGATGCCGGAGAAGCTCATCAACAAAAATTCCTCCCCTGGCATTCACTCCTGCAATCTCCCGATCAAAGGGGATGCTGCCTAAAATGGCGGTGTTTCGCTTATTGCAGTGCTCTTCCACCTCAGCGTTCCCCAGATCCGCGCGGTTGATGACAACACCGTAGGGCAGTTCCATCTCCCGAAGCATTTCTTCCACCATGTTCAAGTCGCTGAGTCCGAAAGGGGTGGGCTCGGTGACAACCACGCAGTAATCCGCATCTTCTATGGCTGCCACAGTTGAGCAGGATGTTCCCGGAGGTGCATCGATGATTACCAATCGGGATCCAGCGCTTTCTTTCCGCATGGTGTTGATAATGTGCACTCCTGAATGTTCCCCGACAAGCAGCTCGCCATAAAGAAGATGCAGATTGTTTGCTTCACCCCTGGTTATGCTGCCCATGGGGTGCTCCCTGTAAGATATTGCATTATTAGGACATACGATTTCGCAGCCTCCGCAGGAATGACAGAGATCCTCCATAACCACCACCTTCTTCCCGGCGGCTATAAATGCATTAAAGGCGCAAAATGAAGCACATTCACCGCATCCATCGCAGGTATTCGGGTTAATAACCGGTACCTTTCGTGTGACAGTTTGGGTTTTGGCATTCGTCGGCTGCAAAAAGAGATGGCAGTTTGGCTCTTCCACATCGCAGTCCAGTAACAGGGCGTCACCCAAAAGGCTTGCCCAGTTTACTGAAAAGGTGGTTTTTCCTGCCCCGCCTTTTCCACTCAAAACGGCGATGGTCATACGCCCGGTTCCAGTTCGCCGTTATTGAAGCGTTCCAGGGCTTCGGCAATGGTTGCCGCGTTCCCCTGTCGGTACACGGGCAATCCGATTGCCTTCACTCCATCCGCCGCCTTTGGACCAAGCGGGGGCGCAATAATGGCATCAGCATGATGATTGGCAAATATCTGTACCGCAGCGGTCCCCGCCGAACCGCCTGCGTTCTTCCCGGGATTTTCCACAATTGCAACCGCCTGTGAGCTATCAGAATCAATAAACGCAAAATACGCCGCTCTTCCAAAGCGGTCATCCAACGGACTGTCAGCATTGTCTGAGGTGATGCAGAACCCAATGATCATCCCTGCCCCCCATTACCGTGCCGGCCACCGCGCCAGTCCATGGGCCAGTCCATGGGAAGACCAACCCGCCAGTCTTGGGGCGCCCCGCCCCTGGCTGCGGTTCCACGGTGTAATCCAGGTCCACGGTGTAATCCAGGACCCCGGCCTGAACCTGGTCCACGGTCCCTTCCCCGGTGGAATCCGGCGTGTCGTGCCAGTCCCTGCCGCTCTTTTTCATCGTTCATGAAGCCGGCTCTGGCATAGCCTGAACACAGTCCCAGCCCTCTGCCGGTACCCGGTCCTGCGTTTTCCGGTCCTCTTCCGTTTCCATTCATTTCATCCTCCTAGCAAAAGTCAATCGGGAGTCCCTTTCCCGAACCATTCATGTGGGCACCTGCCCTGGGAACCTGAGAGTTTCCCTGCTGCGCGTTCCCGCGTGTGCATATGCACAACCATCAATCTAAAGATTAGTGTGCATATGCACGATTGTCAAGTGTAGATTTGCTATATACAGGTGATAAGAGGGCATAGGAAATGATCTCTCACAGTCCTGCAGAATTGATTCGATCCTGTTAGTGCGCTATATTCTGACAATGACTAAACTGAATATCCGACTGTATATATTTTTGCTATTTGTTTCCTTGTTCATGGTGGCCTTTGGAGCCTGTTCCAACCCCACGAACATCGGGGATGCGGACCTTCCCCTGGATGCTGACCTTCCCCTGGAAGCCGAACCATCGCCCTCTCCGGCTACCTTTGTAGATCTGATTGAAATTAATCCCGATTCTGCACAAAGCCTCAATGCAGCTGAATCCGACTGGTACAAGGATGAGGTGTTTTATCATGTCTGGGTAAACGCGTTTAATCGGGTAGGGGAAGATGTAGATCACAGTGCCAACCGCTTTGGAACCATTGCCGGGATTACCGCGAAGCTCGAATATTTAGAAACACTTGGAGTGACCGGGATCTGGCTTTCACCGTTTTTTGATTCCGCCAGCGATGCCATTAATCTGCACATGTACGATACCATCGACCACTACGAAGTAGATTCCCGGGTCGGCAGCAAAGCGGACGTGGACGAGCTGTTAGCAGAAGCCCATGCACGTGATATGCGGGTAATATTTGACTGGGTTCCCAACCACGTTTCTGATCAGCATGGCTGGTTCAGCGACTCAGCAGCACGGACTAATGACCGGGACGACTGGTTCGTCTGGCGAGATTCGCCGGGCAGCCAGCAGGGCCCCTGGGGGCAGTCGGTCTGGCACCAGCGCGGTAGCCAGTGGTACTACGGGGTATTCTGGGGCGGCATGCCTGATATCAACTTCCGCAGCCAGGGCGGCAAGGATGGGATAACCAATGCCGCGATCTACTGGTTGAACCGTGGATTCGACGGACTGCGTGTGGATGCGGTCAAATATCTCTACGAGGATACAACCCCGACTGGCGGCGGAACCGACGATTATGAGGATCAGGACGAAACAATTGCCTATTTTCAGGCATTTCGCGACCAGGTATTGGATGAGTTCGGGAATGAAGGGTACCACAAGTTTATGGTTGCCGAAAACTGGACCAGCAACCAGAGCAGTCTGGAACGCTACATGGTAAGCGGCGGGCAGCCGGCCTTTCATATGACCCTGGATTTTCCCTTTGCATACAGCGCCTCCGCAGGCAATGCCGGGAATCTCTCCAACCACTGGGATTGGGTAAGCGCTGAGCTTGATCCGGCTGCCTGGATGGGAAGCTTTACCAATAATCATGATAATGTGGTGAATCGGATGGGAGACACTCCCGGAGCCCGGGCTGCTGCTGCAGCTTTGCTGACCGGACCCGGCACTCCGTTTATTTACTATGGAAATGAGATCGGCATGGAAGACGGCTACAAATTATCCTGGGGTGATTTCCATGCGGACCGCAGGCACCGACAGCCCTTTGATTGGGACAGTCAGAGTAACCAGAGCGCTGATACTGCAAGCATGCTGGAGCATTATCGCGGGCTGACAGCTCAGCGCAATGGCCGGGCGAGCCTGCGGCGGGGAAGTTTTGACAGGGTAGATGCCGGCTCCGCAGATGTGCTGGCCTTTCAACGCTCTTATGAGAGTGAGCACACCCTGGTCATAATCAATTTTAACGATGATGATAGCAGCGTATCCATCGACCTATCCGGAGCGACTGTCACCGAAGAGTGGACTGCACACGGTCTGAGCGGTGATCTCTCGGTTTCTTCAGACACCCTATCCGGCACCATGCCGGGAGGAACTGCTGCCATTTACGATCTCACCCAGCCTCTGCAGGGAATGGCTCCTCCACCGTCTTCCGTGTATATCTCTGAAGTAACGGCTATTAACCTGCCGGATAACGAGCAGTATGCCTTGCCGGGAAGTGCCTCCTTTCATGGTACTGCAGACGATAACTGGAGTGAAACCTATCTGGCCGCCAGCCCTACGGCAGGCACGGTGACCTGGGAATTCGACCCGGCGCTTCATATTGACGATCTCTCCGATGCCCAGTTCAAGGTGGTGAAGAGCGGAGTCTGGGACTCACCGGTGAATAATGCCCTGTTTGACCTGGGCGAAAACGAGAACGCAGTGGTGGCAGATATCAGCGGTATAGACAGCGAGAATGCAAGCTACCGGATTATCTGGGATGGCTCGCAGCCGATTGGCAGCCATCTGAGCGCAGAGGAACAGTAGCACTATTCCATTCATCAATGGCTCGTTCAAGGCCAATGTCTCCTTCAAGGTTAGTGACTGTGCCACCTGCTCGCCTTGTCGGGATTTTTCCTTCATCCTCTGCCTGGACAATCTGCCGCAACTCAATTTTTATCACAGACCGCTTCTACATGTGAAAATTTTACATGGAACAGGGCAGAAATTTCCCATCTCGCGCATAATCGGTGAATATTAGAAAAGTAGTCAAGAAAAAACTCGCAAAATTTGCAAAGCAACGCTATGATTTTTACCGTACAGAAGCGTGTAAAACCGTAAGGTTTTCATCCTGGAATGAAAATCGCCTCCGCATATTCTGCGGCTATATTGGGCCCTCCATATCTGAATCGGCCTTGCCCCATGGAAGCGTTTTATATGCTTTTGAGTATTGTGAGGAGTTCCGGCCGGCGGCGTATTGCATTGGAGGATAAGTGGCAAAACAGGTGAACTTCAGGGAGCAGTTGTATACACGGACTATGTTGCGGAAGGATCCCCTGTTCGATGCCGGCACAGCCGGCGGAAGGGTGCTGCTTCATGCCGCCGCTCATCATCAGTTTATGGCGGCTCTATTGTATTTCATCGATGTGTATCCTGTTCTCAACGGTGTCCGCCAGGTGGAAGAGTACCGGGATGAGTATTTTGCCGGGACGGATGCTCCGCCCTGGTTTATGGAGCTCAACGGCTCCCGGCTGTCCGAATTACTTTCGGAGTTATTTGCCTCTTTTGTATGCGGCCGGGACCTGAATCAGGCTGTAACCTCCATTTCTATAATGGCGGACAGGGGTTTTCTCTACACCCTGGATACCTTGGGAGAAGCTACACTTTCTGAGGAAGAGGCGGAAATGTATCTGGAGAAACAGCTGGAAGCTGTGGATGCTCTCAGCGCTGCCGGGCTGCCGGTGCACATAACCGTCAAACCTACAAGTCTTTACTCACAAATCGGCCCCCTGAACTTCCAGCAAAGTGTGGATGTCCTTGTCTCCCGGCTGAAACGCATTCTTAAGGCAGTGAAGGATGCAGATGGTTTTCTTCATGTTGATATGGAACAGCGGGTGTACAAAAATATCACTATTTCTGCTTTCAAACAGCTTGTGTCAGAAAGCTCATATGATCAGTTGGGAATTGCCATTCAATCCTATTTGAAGGAAACCAAAGCTGATCTCAGAGATCTGACGGCATTCGCCCGGCAGGGTAATCACCGCTTCACGGTCCGGTTGGTGAAGGGCGCCTATTATGAGTATGAGCGTATTTTTGCCCAGGAGAATGGCTGGCCATCACCGGTTTTTGAAGAAAAATATATGACTGACGCCGCCTATGAGGAGAACCTTGCCATTCTCTTTGAAAATTCCGACCTGATCAGGGTGGCCGCAGCCACCCACAATATGCGAACTGCAGCGGAAGCGAACCGATTGGCCTCAGAAGCCGGCCTTTCTACCCATGAGTACGAAATTCAGATGCTCAACGGCATGGCAACAGGAATGGCCGAGGCTCTGGTTGCCATGGGAATTACCGTACGGCTCTATGCCCCCTACGGACCAATGGTTCCGGGAATGGCGTATCTTGTACGCCGTCTGGTGGAAAATACCGCAACAGACGGGATGGTTCGGCTTCAGTTCATTCAAGCCGCAGCACCGGAAGATATTTTCGCAGCGCCCACGGGTTCCTCTTCCCGGCTGTTATTTCATCCCGACGGGCAGTATTTCATCAATCATCCCCCTGCGGATTTCAGTCTGGAATCGGTACGCAGTTCGTTTTCCCGGTCAGTGAAAAACGCCGGAAGCGTAATGAAAAGCGTAGGTGAGCGTATCCAGGATATCAGCAAAAATCAAATTTCAAACCGCCTGAGCAAAGCAATCAATGATATCGAAGAAGTCGCTCCGGCCTGGAAGAGCTCCTCCAATGCTCCACGGAGGGCAGAAATTCTGCGTCGCGGGGCTTCCATCATGAGCCGGAGAATCTATGAACTTGCTGCGGTACAGGTACTGGAAGTGGGGAAGCAGTGGGACCAGGCATATAATGATGTCTGTGAAGCCATTGATTTTCTCAACTATTATGCCGGCGAATCGGAAAGGCTGTTTGCTCATCGCTCGCTCTCGGGTATTGCCGGTGAACGGAACACTCTGAGCTACCGTCCCCGGGGGATTGTGGGGGTAATCGCTCCCTGGAATTTTCCTCTAGCCATCAGCACCGGCATGACCAGCGCCGCTCTCGTCACGGGAAACGGGGTGTTGTATAAACCCGCTGAGGAGAGTGCGGTCACCGGCCGGCTGATGTATGAAATTCTCATCGAAGCAGGGGTGCCTGAGGAAATACTCCATTTTTTCTCGGGTGAAGGGGAGGTTGTGGGGGCGGCCCTGGTTTCTGATCTGCGGGTTAACTGTATTGCCTTCACCGGTTCAAAGGAAGTGGGGATGGGGATTATTGAAACCCTCTCCAGGCAGCAGCCCCAACCCCCGCATGTTCGCTCATCGGTTACCGAGATGGGTGGGAAAAACGGAATCATTATAGATGCCGATGCGGATCTTGATGTGGCGGTTGAAGCCGTGCTCCAGTCGGCATTTGCATTTCAGGGGCAAAAGTGTTCCGCCGCCTCCCGGGCCATTGTGCATGAATCACTGTACCATGAATTCCTGAACCGTCTGGTCGCCGCCGCCGACTCCCTGATCATGGGACCGGCGGAAGATCCGGGAACTTACCTTGGACCTCCGGTTAGCTCTGAGGCTGAACGGAAAATTGCCGAATATATCGCCATCGGAAGAGAGGAAGGCCGGGAAATGCTTGTCAAAGACAATCTAGCCATTTTTGCTGATATCCGCACGGAACACCGTCTGGCCCGGGAGGAAGTTTTCGGTCCGGTTCTGGCGGTGATGAAGACCGATACCCTCCGCCGAGGGATAGAAATGGCCAACTCAGTGGATTTCGGCCTCACCGGCGGAATCGTCAGCCGTAATCGGGGACATATAGACCTGGTCTGTGAAAATCTGGAAGCGGGAAATATCTATGTTAATCGCTCCATCACCGGAGCACTGGTGGGCCGCCAGCCCTTCGGCGGCTTCAAACTCTCGGGGCAGGGCACCAAAGCCGGCGGCCAGGAGTATCTTTTTAACTTTGTACATCCAGTGGCGGTGAGCGAGAACATGCTCCGACGGGGCTTTTCCCCGGATTTCAGAGGCTGATAAACTCTTTGCTTGTTACCCCTGAGGTCTACGGGTCTCAGGGGTTTGCATGGCAGTACGTCCGGGTAGCGGCTTCTTCTGGAGGCTGTCCGAACAATGCTGAGCCGACATGGTCGGTCCCGCAGACAATGGCCAGCCGGACAAGATCATGCTATAGATCAACAAAACCGAAATCTACGTTGTCAGGCTCGGGGAATGCCCGATGGGCTCGGTTAAGCTTTCGAATTTCATGCATTTCGTCTTCTGTGAGCTCAAAGTCAAACACATCAAGGTTCTCATCGATGCGGTTGGCATGTACAGACTTAGGAATCACAATAATTCCACGCTGCAACATCCAGCGAAGTGACACCTGCGGCACAGTCTTTCCGTGAGCATCACCTATCTTTTTCAGGGTGTCATTATCCAGAATATCTTCGATGTGATGGCTCTTGAAAGGAGCATATGCTTCGAGCTTAATGCCCTTGGTGTCCAGGTACTCCTGTAGGCGGGTGTTCTGCAGATGCACATGGCATTCCATCTGGTTTACAGCAGGTGTGATACGAGCCGTCTTCAGCAATCTCTCAATGTGGTGAATGTTGAAGTTTGAAATACCGATGGAGCGGACCTTGCCCGCATCCACAGCATCTTCCATTGCCTCATACACCGCCGCATTACGCTCATGGGTCCACGGCCAGTGCACAAGAACCAGATCAATGTAGTCCAGCCCCATCTTCTGCAGGGACTCTTGGATCATTTTCGCCGCTTCCTGCTTTGAGTGTGCGCTGTTCCAGACTTTGGTAGTGATAAAGATATCTTCCCGGGGAACTGGGCTGTCGGAAATCGCTTTTCCTACCTCTTCCTCATTTCCGTAGGCAACTGCGGTATCGATATGGCGATACCCTGCTTCTAATGCGTGTAGGACGGCCTTGTAAACTTCCTGATCTTTAGCGCGAAATGTGCCCAGTCCAAGTGCGGGAATTGTATGTCCGCTGTTCAGTTCAATTTTCATGAGATGCTCCTTTATGTATGAATTGCTATATTCCAAAGGTAAGGCCTTGGTGTGAAAAAGTGAAGAGGGCAGTAAGTCACAATTTAGACAACCACTATTCTGACACAGGGAACTACATGTGATGGCACCGCGAGTCTTAATGGTGCAGAAATTTGAAGACTCTCTTTGAAAGTAGAATCTAATAACTCTTGACAGGAGGCCTCCTAAGAAAAACTACCCAAAGCTGATGAGCCAGTGAGCTAAGCATTGCGAGTATAAGCAGATCGCTGTTAATAGTCTGATGTTCTTCTATCATGGTGACAAAAACTCCCACGCCGATGACTGGGATCATTGTCTGGAATATCTGGCCTTCCAGTATTTTCCCCAGGTTCTTCATAGGAAAACTCTCCTTATGAATAAGCATAGCATTATTTCCAGAGTACTCCCCGAGGCATAACAATGATAGGACCGCAAAATTTTTGCGCTGGGCAATAGATCAAGTATATATCATCAGTATTGGCGTTTAGCTCATATCAATCTACAATATACATTATGAATGAACAAAACACCGGATTGCCAGCCATAGGAAAAATCTATCAGTCTCTCCCCTTTTATTTGGAGCTGGGACTCAATGTGGTTCAGGGAAGCATGGGTCTTGGAGAAAATGGAGTGCGGTTTGAATGGCGGATGTATGATTGGGCAGAATCGCCGAAGGGCGGCCTGGAAACTCAGGATATTCACTTCAGCGAACTCATAAAAGTTATTTTTCGCAAACGCCTGTTCAGTGGTAAACTGGAAATTAATGCTCAGACTGCCGCATCAATCAGCAAGCTTCCGGTACTGCCAGGTCATTTATCCCAATTCAGTTGTACGATAAAGCGGAAGTACCTGGCCGATGCGGCCCAATGGGCTGCAGAAGCCAATCTGCGAATTGCCGAGCATATGTAGCTATTTTCCAAAACTGCACATAGACTCTTTTACCACCGTACATTGCTTGGAAATCATCTTTTTCGAACCTGCGACCTGTCCGGGATTGTGCCTCGGGTTCTGCCCTAAGCATATGACCTGAAAATACAGATTGAGCTGGGATTATATCCCTTCACAAGAGATCCCTAATTCCTAATAATGACATCCTGCCGAACGCGGATGGAAGTGTTCCAACGATGGCATTGTATTTACTTGACGATTATCCGACATAGTACTAACTATATCGATCCCAACAGGAGCATACGTCAAATGTAGTGCAACAAGACTTGACGTATGATTGCTATAGTATAAATAAGGCTTTCAATGCAGATGCTGTATAGCCTTAAAAGTAAGCGAAGGAATTGAAATGAATAACCAACTACGCAAATTGATCATTCTAAAACTGACCAATACCGGGTTCAGGGCCAAAGACCTGGATAGTGGACAGATCGTCTCTGTTAAAACCTCTGTGGGAATGTTGAACTGTGAACTGAACACCGTCGTCCTGGAGGTGGAAAAGGAATGGAGCTTCAAGAAGAACACCTATCTCTCCGGCACGGTGAAAGGTTCTGAGTTCATTGTGGGAAATATTAACATTCCCGGGCATGATTATAAGACCCTGGGGCTCTGGGATCCTCGGAACTCTTTTGGTGAGGAAGCCTTTGAGTATTTTCCCGATTACCTGGCCGAGGGTTTGAGGCTGGAATATGTTTTCAAAGATTACTCAGGGTTTGGTTTTTATGAGCCAGATGAGGATCCTGTTTTCGATGCCGTCGAAGCTGATACATGGGAAAAACGTTATGATATTCTCACCAGACTCTGGGAAGATTATCCCCAATGTATTGATGCTCTGGTGCATATCGGTAATCTTTACCTGGATTCATCAGGATCACTGGAGAATGCCAGAAACTGCTTTCAAGTCGCCATCTCCATCGCCGAGAAAAACCTGCCCAAAGATTTTGATGGTGTTATTCTCTGGGACTGCCTGGAAAACAGGCCGTACTTACGGGCTCTTCATGGACTATGCTTGACTCAATGGCGGATGAAGGATTTTGAAAAAGCCTATTACATCGCCTTGAGGTTGATGCGACTCTGCCCCGGGGATAATCTCGGCGTGCGGGGGATTATAGATGAAATAGCTAACCGTGAAGAATGGTGTGAGGATTGAGTATATACTTACCATAAATCGCGCAAAACCATGATTAGATTGGAATGAGAACTACTAACTGGTTTATTGGCCGTAATTCGTTTCTGGCAGGAGTTCCATTCTGGATCTATTCGGAATAGCCCGCATTTGATAATTGGAGTACCTCCGGAGATAAATATGGATTTCTCGATTGCTAAAGGGTAAGCGATAAATTACCGCAGATACTGCTCTGCTGGCGTTATCTATAACTCCCGGTTTCGACACATGCACTGAACAGCGAACCACTCCAATCATGTTGTGAAACAAAGTATTGACAATGAAACAAAGTACCAGTAAATTCAACGGTATGAAACACGACAATAAACTACCGGTCACCGTGCTGTCCGGCTTTCTGGGGGCTGGAAAGACCACCCTTTTAAACCATATTCTTACCAACCGCGACGGAGTGAAGGTCGCGGTCATTGTGAACGATATGTCCGATGTGAATATCGATGCCGCCCTTGTTCGGGACGGAGGAGCCCAACTCAGCCGCACCGATGAGCAACTGGTTGAAATGTCCAATGGCTGTATTTGTTGTACCCTCCGGGATGACCTACTCAAGGAAGTTACCAACCTGGCCAATGCACGCAAGTTCGACTACTTGTTGATCGAGAGCTCGGGGATCAGCGAGCCGGTTCCTGTAGCCCAAACCTTTGAACTCGGGGAATACGAAGGTGCGGCGCTGGAGGAGTTCACCCGGCTGGATACCATGGTAACCGTTGTGGACGCGTCAACGTGCCGGGAGATGTTGCTGTCGACCACGAGTCTAGCTGATAAGAACATGGCGGTCAGCGACGAAGACGAACGCAGCTTGTCGATGCTTCTCACTGACCAGATCGAGTTTGCCAATGTCATCCTCGTCAGCAAAACCGATCTGGTCGAGCCGGAAGAGTTGGCGCGCCTGACAGCGCTACTGGGAAAGATGAACCCCACGGCGAAAATCATCCCCATTCTCAACGGTAACATCGATCCCTTCCTGATCATGAACACCCGACTCTATACGCGGGAATGGGGAGAATCTCTCGATGCCTGGGAAGAGGAGCTTCAAAACGAACACGTTCCCGAAACTGAGGAATACGGGATTTCAAGCTGGGCCTTCAGGCAGCGCCGTCCCTTTGATCGCGAAAAATTCCACAAACTCGTTGCGGGGGGAATACAGGGTCTCATTAGGGCCAAAGGATACTTCTGGTTCAACGATGAGCCCGAATCGGCCTACTTTCTGAGCATTTCCGGAAAGAAAGGCTTTTTCGAAGCCGCCGGGTTCTGGTGGTCGGCGGTTGATCGCTCCCAGTGGCCGCAAGGTGAAGAGCACCGGAAGCAGATTCTCGAAGCCTTTGAAGAGCCTTGGGGGGACAAGCGCCAGGAGCTGGTGTTCATCGGACAGGATGTCGATTTTGCAGGTCTGAATCAGCAACTGATGCAGGCTTTGGTATAGCTCGGACGTGGATTTGCCCATCGCAATCTGTCGGAGCTGACAAGAGACGCTCCCGTCTGCTACAATCCGTATGATGGAATGGGAAAACGTTTACCAGCAATGCCTTCGCCGTATCCTCGACCGGGGCGAGAGAATCACCCCGGCCAGAGATCAGATCCTGCGCATCATCTGCCAGTCCCCGGAGCATCTGACGAGCAGGGAAATAATTGAGCGGATTGAAGCCTCCGGGGGAACCGCCTCCAGGACCTCGGTGTTCCGAACCCTGGATTTTCTCACCCGGATGTCTATCCTACGGCCGACCTACGTAGAATCCCAGACCCCGAGCTACATCCTGATGGCTGCGGACGGTCATCATGCGCATATTATCTGCCCCCGTTGCCACCAGGTTCAGGAGATCGAAAATTGCGTGCTCCATGAAGTTCTACCCCGTCTCGAGGAACGCTACGGGCGGAAGTTCAGTGGACATCTGCTTGAATGCTATGGTCTGTGCAATAAGTGTTCGGGGTGACGAAGGAAGGTCTTTTTTCCGTAGGCGGCTGAAAAGCTTGGCAGCGTTTACTGGAAATGTTTATTGCCGGTAGTGTCCCGTTATTTTGCGGAAACATAATGTTGAGAGCGAATCCAATGAAGAAACACCATTTTTCCAGGAAGCGAGAATCAATAAATTTTCAGAGCATTCAATACAAATCAAATGCCCGCCAAAGAAAATCAAGCATTGGATAATTCGTAATTTGCGGATGAGTTTTTGATGCATAGTTGATACTTCAAACGTCGTTGGAGTAAATAGACTTTTAAAAATGATATAAATCGTTTTGAAATAGAGGATTACGTGCCAAAGAGGGCGACTGGAGCGTTCCTGCCAACGGCATTATGACGCTGCGGTACGCCCCTGAATCGAACCTCTGACCTATTCGGGATAGGTCCTCAGCCCTTCTGGCTTCCGGTCCGACCCTATGTACGGCTGAGAAGGGGATGCAGGAAGTTTTAGGTTTCTTTCGATATTGTTGGTTATATTTGGTAATTCATTTATATAAAGAGATTTAAGAAGCGATGTATAGGATAAAGAGACCGAGAAAATCTGGAATGAGATATACTCGAAGCGATTCCCCCGGGGCATTCAGCGAACAGGCTTAAGGAAACAAATCCTGATCCACCGGGCTAAGGACTTGAACGACTTGACTGATCCACCGGGAAACCTTTTGCGTATTCTTCTAGGCTGAAACCGCCGCAATAAACTCCTGGTGCCTTCGATGAATTTCGCCGTTGAAGTTTTCTTCGTTCAAACGGGTATTCATCATGACCTCGTCATCGGATTGCTGGTCGGGCGGAACCACCAATTCTACTGGAAATGCCTGGCATATACCGTTCACCATACCGGTTCCCCGGAGTTTGGTAAAAAGTCGATTATATCCGAAGGTTTCATCTTTGGCAGAATCCTTGCTGGCGCAGCAGGTAATCACATTGAGCGTTTTTGCTGACTTTCCAAATTTCCTGATAAAATGGTAACAGGGTGCCGCAAGGTTCCCCATGTATATTGGGCCGCAGACGATAATGGAATCGTAGCTCGCGGGATTTACAGTGATGTTCCGATTCCCGAAACCTATTTTCAGGAACGTTGCCGGGATTACCAGTCCTTTCACCCGCGGAACGAGTTCGACCAGCTGGGCATCAAGATCCGAGGCGGTTTTCTCGGCAAGAAATCGATTGCTTCCGTTTCCTGAGTAATAGGCCACGAGTGTTTTCATGAATATCTAACCTCCGATATCAATTGATATGGTAGCATGGAAACATGTTAGCTGGTGTTAAAAATCAGTGAGCAACAAGGCTTTGGCCTGCAGCCAGATAATAGGCGACAGGGAATCACCAAAATTATGCCGCCTGGTAACAGATATCCATTGCACCGGGGTTTTACCAGAAGAGGTCTGAGGAAAATCATATGAACATGAAAAAACTATCGCAACATCCCATTCGAACTGTGTTGATGTTTGAGGGAATCGTATTCGGCATCGGCAGCATCGCACACGGCATATTCGAGATGCTCCAGGGGAATGAACCGGTCTCGGGCCTGGTGATTCAGGCCATTGGTCCTCAACAGCGATTATGGGTGCACGGTACCGAAGAGGCGTTTACCATCTTCCCGACCTATCTGCTAACCGGCATCTTCGCGACGGTATTCGGTGTCGCCGCGATTATCTGGTCGATCTGGTTCCTGAGCCGCCGGCACGGGACAACGGTATTCCTGATGATTTTTATCGCCTCATTTCTCTCTGGCGGAGGCATCGGCCAGGTCGCATTTTTCATACCCGCCTGGGCGTTCGGAACAAGGATGAACAGCTCCCTCTCCTGGTGGGATCGGGTTTTAGGACCAGGTTTTCGCCGGAGTCTTGCGACAATATGGCCTTATACCCTCGGGCTCGGGGTTGTCTTGATGATATTTGCCCTCTTCGTCAGCAATGTGGGCATAATCCCGGGTGTGAGCGATCCCGATGCTGTTTTGATGATCACCCTAATCATCGTATTGATCAGCGCATTGCTATTTCCGATTTCCTATATCAGTGCGATATCCAGTCGTCTGGTGCACCATTCCCGCGGAGGAGAGAATACCGCCGCAGCCGGGAACAACCATGCCTAAGATTCTGCATGGAGCGAGAACCGCCTCCCTCGTCGTGCAGGCCAGCGATTACATCGATGCGCCGGTAAAGCAGCTGATTACCATCCCCGGTACGGGGCATACGCCGTTTCTCGATCAACCTGAGGAATTCGCCCGGGTGTTGATTGAGCTGGTCGCAACTGATTAGTCGGAGGAAATCCCACCCAGCCAATCGATAAACTGTTCGCTGCGATATACCTCGGAATGGATATAGTGCATACCGGTGTTATTGTGTACGAACACGACAGTTCCACCGGCGTTTCGAAATCGTTGCACGCTGTTTTCAGCCTTTACGAAAGGAATGGATGGATCATCGGTATCGTGAAACACCATGGCGGGGATGTCGGCTATTCGCCGAAATCGGGGTCGGATAGGAGGCGTATACACTGCGCCTGATATCGGTGCGATTGCTGCAAAGAGCTCTGGCTGCGCCGTGGCCAAAGACCAGGTTCCCATACCTCCCATACTGACGCCGCTGAGGTAGACCCGGTTTGGATGGATATTCTCCTTCTGAATAAACTCCCGTATTAAGATGCCGAGCCTCCTATGCAGGAAGGTCCAATAGGTCCCGTCAGGGCACAAGGGCGAGAGGGTGATGAAGGGGAAATCCGGATCTTCAACAGCGATCTTCGCCAATCCGGGACCTTCCCCATCGGGGTTGTCGAATACCAGCTGTAAACTATCACCCCTTTCTTCAAGACTATGGAGAAATACGATGAGGCTGCGTGGTCCGCTATCCTGGTTATTTGCGGGGAATGTGGCGAGGTAATTGAGGTTTGCTGAGGTGGAATACCCGCTCGATAATACTGTGACCTGGTTTTCAAAACTTTCTGGCAAACTGTCTATATCAATCGCCGGACCGTTCGATGCACAACCGGAGATCAAGATGAGTAAACTGATTGTCGTGAACACGATTACGGGATACTGTCAATCTGAGTGGATGAGCAATCCCTCGGAATTTTTTCTAGGCTGCTGACTCCTCAACTAGCAGTCCGTCCTTAAAGGCTCGTCCAGCTTCAACGAGTTCCAACTGTTGCCATTTGGT
>NZ_JBXWXS010000029.1:0-120345 GCF_059431795.1 Salinispira sp. | reverse complement strand
TGCGGCAGCGGAAACGGGGCATGGTGCCGTTGAGCTTGCTTGTATACACCCCGTGGCGGTAGTACCAGTCGGGATACAATTCTGTTTCATCGAAGAGGGTACACTCAGGGTTGGGGCAGTGGGGAATGTCGTACATGGAAACCTCCGGTTGGCAGTTGATACTCTACTAACCGGAGGTTTTCGCCTATCTGATTGCTTTCCACACTCTTTGGGGCATTATCTAAGTATTGAAATAGTGTTAAAAAACAGTTAGAAAACTGTTAGCAAACGGTAAGCAGGACAGCGCTTTCGGATTAATACATGCCATAGAGCAGATTTTACATGGCGGTTTGGAGAAGTGAATGGAAGAGTTAAATATGGTGGCGGAGAGTGTCCCTCTGCTGAAGCAGGTGTGGACTGGATTTACCCAGGTATTGAATATCGTCGGGGGACTTGGGGTTTTTATATTCGGGATGAAGATCCTCAGTGACGGTTTGCAGAAAGCTGCGGGGCAGCGAATGCAGAAAATCCTGGATAATATGACAGGCAAGCCTGTTTCTGCCATCTCCACGGGTTTGGTTCTCACAAGTATTATGCAAAGCTCCTCTGCGACAACGGTAATGGTTGTATCTGTGGTGAACGCCGGGCTGCTGAGTCTTGCCGGCGCCGCCGGGGTGATTATGGGTGCAAATATCGGAACGACGCTGACCGCATGGATCGTTTCTTCAATAGGTTTTAAGATCAGTGTTGCTTCTTTCGCACTCCCGGTAATAGCCGTGGGTCTGCCCCTGCTTATAAGTAGCCGATTTAAAAACAAAGGAGTGGCCGAGGCTCTGGTGGGTTTCGGAATCCTTTTTATTGGCCTTGGATTTCTTAAAGAATACATGGCCACCGAAGAAATGAAGGAATTCATCCGCTCTTTCATCCAGCTCATTCAAGTTGATATATATATTCTGAAGTTTCCCGTGTTCGTGATCTTGGGTACACTTCTCACGGTTCTGGTACAATCCTCTTCGGCTGCTATGACAATCACGCTCACCCTCATGAGCATTGGAGCCCTCAGCTTCGAGCAGGGCGCTCTCATCGTTCTGGGTGAAAATATCGGTACCACCATCACCGCTTACCTGGCCAGTCTTGGTGCCAATATCAATGCAAAAAAGGCATCAAGAGTACATTTAATCTTCAATCTTGCGGGTGTTGCCTGGATGTTTGCCGCCTTTTATGGCTTCACTTGGATCGTAACCGCAATTATACCCGACGGTACCGTGCTTTTTGGAAATTCAAATTCCGCGCTGTTTCAGCTGTCTCTGTTCCATAGTCTTTTCAATGTGACAAATACATTAGTCCTGATGTGGTTTATTCCCCAGATAGTAAATCTCGCAGGGCGTATGGTGGGGAAAGGGGGAGAAAGCTCCGATTCTCTGAAGTTTTTGTCCCATGGATATCAGGAAGTAAGCGATGCACTGATGTTCGAAGCAAAGCGCTACCTGGAGAAGCTGGGCACCACGGTAAAACGGATGACTCTCCGCTTCGTAGAGCTTTTGGAGGATTCCAAGCCCGATGTGAAGGAATATATAACCCTCCAAAAGAATGATGAGGACGAAACCGATGAACTGGAGGAGGAACTTTCCCGCTTCCTTTCTGATCTATCGGAAAAAGAGCTTTCTGCAGCACATCACCAGCAGCTAAACGATATGATCCGGATTGTTGCCGAGTTGGAAAGAATTGGAGATGAGGCTTTGACACTCATAGGTTTATGGAAGAAGCTTTCGAAACGGAATATCACTCTGGAAGAAGATCAAAAAAAGGAGCTTGGATCATACTTTCACAGTGTGATGGAGATGATGAATCTGGTCTTCGATACGGCAATTTATAAGAAACAGGCGTGGTCCAATGAGCATTTCATTGATGTTCGTCAGCGTTGCGAAAAGCAACAGAAAAAAATAGTAAAAGGCATTCGTAAACGCCTGAAAGCCGGTGCATATGTGAGACTCGAACTGGTCTATCTGGATATCGCACACACCCTGGGGAGCATTAAAACCCAGTTGAATGAAATTCTTCAGGGCGGTTTTGATGAGTATGGAGTCCCGGAGGAGTAGGCAGTCAGCCTCCGTCCTTGACAAATATCAACAAAAGCGCCAGTGCACAGAGGTTTGCCGCTGCCGAGACAGGCCCGATTCCCCATAATCCGAAACTGAGGTACATGGCCGGGCCTGTGGTGGCTGCAATGGTGGATCCCACAAGCCCTCCCGCAACACCAAGTGCGAGTACCCGGCCTCTTCCGGCAGGGTATTGTTCGCTTAAAAGAGGGAAGTTGCTTACGGTAGTGAATTCAAAAAAGAAGCGGGGGATCACCAGGCCGGCAAGGGCGGGGATCAGTGAAATATTCATAAAGGGAAGCAAAATGAATCCCAGGCTCATACCCATGGTGCCGTATATTAAGCTTTTACGTTTTCCGATCCTGTCTCCGGCAAGGCTGACCAGAATGCTTCCCACCCAGTCCGCAATGCCCAGCATAAGTGCAACCTGACCCAGGCGGGAAGGAGATAATAAGTACTCGGTTTCCAGAAAAAGTCCGTGGGAGATCATCAGGTGGAAAAGGGCAAAGAAGTTGAAGAAGTTTACTCCGATTGCCGCCCAGGCGGAACGACGCTGAGGACCCAAATGAAAGAATTCGGTCAGCCGTTCATGTCGGGCGGATCGGGGGCTCAAACCTGATTTATGCGGAGCAGTTTTATCCTTCCTCTCCCCGGGTATACCTCTTCCGTGACGGGAGGGGAGAACAAACATCAGAATTGCCGATACCACCATTCCCCCGCCGAGAATATACAGGGGTACCGTCCATCCGCTTTGTTCAATGAGTACTCCAATGACCGAAAGTCCGAAAATCCCCGCCAGCGCCCAGGAATACTCTAAAATACCAAGATAGCGGGACCGCTTGTGGTAGGGCAGAAGCGCACTGAGGTAGGAGTGAGCGTTGGGTGCGAATCCTCCCTGTCCGGCTCCCCAGAGCAGCATGGCGATAATCATCCATAAGATATTCCCCGCAGCAGCGAACAGCAGAATGCCGGCGGCTATGAGAAGGAGGTTTACCTGCATGATTCTTCGGTACCCGTAGCGGTCTGCCAGGCCCCCGATTACCGGAGCTATAAGACCCGAGAGGTTTCGTACGCTTACAAGTCGGCCCATGGACAGACCCGTGAGGCCGGCGCCTGATGCATACACTAATAGGTATGGGTTAAAGAGCTGTGTGGCGGTATCCACAAAAAATTTCGCCAACACCGCAATAGCAAGCATGGCACCCACATGTGCCGGAACCGCAGCAGCTGCGGAATGGGGTGTTTTTTCGGGCATACGATGAGCATACAGAAAAAGATCAAAACTTGAAAGCCGGTCAAAAAAGGATCCCTAACCGGCCCCAGTTCCCCTGGAGGAAAACACCCCCAGGACGCATCCCCCAGGTCGGGACGCATCTCTGAATCTGCGGATTTGAATTGTGGATTTCACCGAAAAATCGCCGTCCATTATGGAGTAGGGAGGCTGCTCTGCCGATATGTACGGTAATGAAACACTTCAGCATAAACGCAGCTGTCATTACCCGGAGACTATCTCCTGTGATGGGGACAATTGTTCTATTTTCCCTGTTGTTTTATCTCCCGTTTCTCACCGCGGAAATACTTCCCCGGCCACTCAGCGGGGCGATATATCCTTCTCCCGAACCCTTCACCCTGGGTGCCCGTGCAGCTCAAGTGTGTATCAATCTGTTAAGAGAGGAGATGTTTCTTCTGCATGCTCCCACAGCCGTTCCGGAACAGGATTTGGAAAACTTGACCGCCGGGTCAATTAACGGATCCGGCAAAGAAATCGTAAAGGTTTACAGAGTATGGGCCCGCCAAGTGGATCTAGACACGAGCATGCCTCCTGGACACCGAAGACGCTACATCATCGAAGTCAACGGAAAGCCCCTGGAGATGTCCACACATTTTATTGAATGGGATGGCAGAATGACAAACCTGCAGCTGCTGTTCACCTATAGAAATCAGTATCCCCCCAGAGGACTGGAGTACAGCGGGAGGAATTGATTTAGTATTTCCAGAGCTTGATCCCGCCTCCCGGCATGGGAGTGAATCCTTGTTGTATCATCAACTGACCCAGTTCATGGGATTCTGCCGGAGCACTTTCAATCTGTTCTATGGTAATGCTTTTCCGGTCCGTGGCCAGGTTGAGCAAATGATTTCTGTAAAAATCGATGATAATCTGATACCCCGTATGAGGTTTCAGTTCCTCTCCATCTGAACCGCTACTGTGCTGATCCGGTAGGCTGTGAGATGCATGGAGATTAATTTCCCTTCCATTTGCCTGAATTTCTGCAATGGGTACAGAAATATCTCCAAATGAAATGAGAATGAGAAAACTGTGCAGGCTGCGACGTCCTTTCAGCATTTCCGGAAGTATGCAGGGATCTGCGGCATTCACCCAATACCATCCGTTGGAAATACCGGGGCTTTCCTTACCCGAAGTTCCTCCGGAGTACTTCCCCGTAGAGCGTGAAAACAGCTCGTTCATGGCGAACTGGATACCGCTGCGCTGATCGCAGAGTTTACCTCCGACTATTTCTCCCGAAAGCTCCATAAGACGGAGAGTGGGGAGCATTTTCCTCCATGAGAAAGCCTTCCCCTCATCTTCCAGCGTACTGCGGTCAAGCATCCCATGGCGGAGAAAGAGTCGGTACACTTTGTCCTTTTCCCTTTCAAGGCTGCTTGCCGGGTTTTCAGAATTGGGGATCTGGGGCAGCTTATGCTCAACGTTGTTGCCGGCTGATACAGACCCGTCGACTGATTCGGCTCCTCCGCTTCCCCCAGATTCCCCTACCGAATTTCCGGTGGATCGGCCTGGTTGCACTGGAATAAAGACTCCCGGGAGGCTGGGGGAGCCGGTAACGCTGAAATTCAGGCCGTCCAAGCGATTACTTTTTCCGCCCACTGACCGGTGAGTTGATCTCTCCCGCCCACGCCGGTCTGCCCGGAGTGTACCGCCGCCCATCGCAGTTTCCCAAAGCCGCAGGGCTGCCGAACGTTTTGAATCCCCATGGGATGCACTGTTGGAGGAGCCGGGCTTTTTTGAGGAGGACAGGAAGTTGGCTGCCATAATCATGGCCTGGAATGAATCATTCATCACATGACCCTTGCTAAGAAGTTCCCAATTCTCAACAGAAATTGCAGTTGGTTCTTTCCATTCGAAATACTGGGAGGAATCTTCCCGGGATGCGAAACTGATTTGCCGTGTACCGCTGCAGGTCCACATCAGATCCAGTTGTCTGAATATGCCCTCAGCCAAAGCCGTGGACATTCTGCCAAGCCTTGCTTGAAAAAGTCCTCTGAGCAGCAGCTCCGATTTCAAATTCCTTCCGGACAGGGCTTCAAACATCCGGATATAGCGTTCTTCTTCCCCGTCTTGTTCTCTGAGGGCATACGTACCTGCCCCGGAGTTCTCAGGATAGTGATCTGAGTTGTGGGGTATGGGGTGCAGTTGGATTCCTTGAAGTTTTCTATTGCTTTCCTGAAGCTCATTGATCTTTAAAATGCGGCTGATCTTACGCGTATTCCTGCGGCGAATCCGTAGAAGCCGTTCCAGGGTTTCATCCAGACATATTTCCCGACCGTCAGTTTTTCCAGCCTCCAGTTCAAGAAGGTTATTAGATTCCCTGATTTCACTAAGGACTTCACTGCCCCAAATCTCCATGAAGCGCTTTTCCGGAACGATGGCTTGCCACCCCATCCATTCAAGAGCCAGGTCTGCGGCGGATAGTCGTGCACAACTGCGGTGAAGCCAAAGCTGTTCGGTTTGAAACTTTCGGTAGATTCCCTCCTCTTCCAAAAGCTGCGAAAAAGCTTCCCCTGGGTTCCAATCAGCGGCTTCCCCATTGCTTTCCAGGGCTCCTGTGAGTTCAGCAATTTCTTCCCCAGTCATGATTCGGCGGTCACTGAGGTAAAGAACCAATTCATCGGCACCGGTGGGTAGATATTCGCTGATGAGTCTGCGCATTTTGCCCAGGTATTCGGTTTGGATTTCTTTCGGGATATCTGGGAGGGGATCGGCGGATTGTAAGAGAGTATTCAACCATGACATGCCGTTTCCTCTGCCATTCGGTGAAGGAAGTTCCATGCGGTCATCCGCATAGAGATATTCATTATTTAGTTGCCACATGATATCCGATGAAAATGGGCTGGGATGTCCGGTAAAAATGCGGGTAATCTCGAGTTCGTCGGATTCAATTCTGTCCAGATGCTCTTTCAGTGCATTCAGAGCCAGATCATGATCAAACAGTTCTCTCCAGGTCTCATTGGTTATCGGGAAATCCTTCATCTCGTATACCCGCTCAAGCAGCTGTTTACTGCGCATTCTCTGAAGCCATAGAGGAGTACGCTGGGAGAAGCCCTGCTTAAGTATCAACAGAGCCCTGGATGCATTCACCCGGAATCTGGCTCCGAATAAACCGCTGCCCGGCAGTGCATCCGATAGAAGTGTATTCACCGAATCGGAATCCAGGCCGGTAAAGGGATCATATCCCCGGTACTCCCGGGGTACCGACAGTATCACCGCATCGTCATTATACATTCCGGTCAGCCTGATCCCATGTTTTTTGGAAAAACGGATCTGCATGCACATCAGCAGGGCTGCGTTCATCCGTCCGCCCTGAAGATTGTGAATGACAATGTGAATCAGGTCCGGGGTGAGAGAGGGATCGTCAAGTTCTTCGATCACGATGCGGTTTCGGCATGGGAGAGATGATGAGGTATCCGAGAGCTTTCGCTGGGCAGAAACCCAGGAGAATAGTTCCCGTGCTGAATTTCCGTCCATGGACACCTGCTCGGGCAAATCAGATATATACGATATTCTGCTCTGCTCTTCTTCCGATGAATCGAGAATTCGTTCTATACGGGTAAGCTCATCGGCTGTCTGTTGGGCCATTAAAGGGTCCACACCCAGGGCGTCGGCACGCCAAAAAGGCGCAAGCATGGCGCTTCGCCGGGTGGAAGATACGTGAACACTCCGGTTATCCATCTCATCGATCTTCCAGACGCGATTTCCCAGAGTGAATCGGTCGCCCAGACTTCGTTCGAATACAAATTCCTCATCCAGTTCGCCGATCTTCTCATTGCTGCCGCGTATTCGAAGGTCAAAGTATCCCCTGTCGGGGATGGTTCCGCCGCTGCTGTAAATGAGATAACTTAGCCCCTCCCGGCTCTCCAGTCTGAGCTCCGATTCAGGGGATGGTGAACGTGAGAGCATGAGTCGGGGTTTCAGTTCCCGGATTCTTGTGGACTCAAAACGGCCTGCGAGCATCTCTATTATGTTTCGGAAATGCTCCTCTTCCAGATTTCTATAGGGATAGCTGCGCTTGATAATTGAATAGAGGTCATCATACGAGATACTTCTTCCGGACGTTTCGGATATAATTATCTGCGCAAGAATATCCAGGCAGTTTTCCGGGATGTTCACATCTTCTATAACGCCCCGGAGAACCGCCCGGTAAATGCTCACGGCAGAAAGGGTCTCTCGAGGATGAAGGGGAATGAATACCGCACTGGAAATACCTTTCAGCCCATGATTGGAACGGCCGATCCGTTGCACCGCCGAGCTGAGGCTGAAGGGTGCCTGGAGAAGAATTACCCGATCCACCTCTCCAATATCGATGCCCAGTTCAAGGGTGGATGTGGCCGCCACCGCTTTCAGATGTCCTGCCTTCAGTTCCTGTTCTACCCAGTTGCGGTATTCACGGCTTAATGAACCGTGGTGGGCGAAAACGAGAGTATCTTCAAAATATTCATTCAGAAGCATTGCAGCCTTCTCGGCCGCCCGCCTGCTGTTGCAGAATAGAATGCTGCTGCTGTGGTTCAAAATTTCTTCGGCCATAACAGGAATTTGCCGTTCCCACCAACCCGTTGCAGGACCATCTCCCAGTTTGATTTCCAGTTTATATGCCCTTGTGCGGGAATCGGAGATGACGGATACCGGCCGGGGAAGGAACGTACGATCATAGCCGCCCAGGAAAGATGCCACCCTTGCAAGAGGTCTAACGGTGGCGGAAATTCCAAGCCGCTGAATTGTCCCCATGGGAGTCAACTCTTCAAGACGCTCAAGATTGGTCATGAGTAGGGTGCCACGTTTGGACCCGGCGATCACATGAATTTCATCCAGAATTACCATGCCGACATCCGAAAGAAGCTGTCGACCGCTCCGGGATGTGAGCATGATATTCAGGGTTTCAGGGGTTGTGACAAAAATATCTGGAGGAAATTTATTCAAGCGAGCCCGTTCTGCCGGGCTGCTGTCACCTGAGCGAATACCAGTGCGAATCTCCCGAATAGCCATATCCCTCGCTTCAGCTAATTCGGTGATTTCCTTCAGAGGACGATCCAGATTTCTGAGAATATCGTTGTTCAGAGCTTTCATGGGAGATATATACAGAATCTTTCCGGAGAATTTACCTTGAATAAGCGAGTTGATTGCCCACAGGAACGCGGATAATGTTTTTCCGCTTCCTGTGGGGGCGCAGATCAGCAGGTTTTCCCCCTCTGCTGTGCGTCTCCAGGCTTCGGTCTGTATATCTGTAGGAGCGTGGAAATTGGAGTTGAACCATTCACGAATCAGGGGATGAAATACTGAAAGAGCCTGTAACACGGAACAACTCCTTTGGACTGTGCCCATTCGATATACGGGTAAAATGCGGTATTTGCAAAACAGCCTTGTTGGTGAAGGCATTTCCCAAAATCAGCGATGTAGGAAATTGCCAAGACCTTTAGGAAGCATAATTCATTTCTTGTAAGTGGATCACTATTTCAACCCACTATTCAGCATCTTTCATAATCGAATTTAATGAGATGCTCGTTAGTATCCAGAGGGGGCATTCTCCCTGGCGATCTCAGGAACTGAAGTTCTGAATCTGCTATGTGCCGTTGCCGGGTTCTGCACATTGGCGAGCGGACTGCTGGCGCTTCCCGGTCGGATCAGCCTAACCCAGGCGGTCCGGCCGGGTGTGCCACGTTGAAAATTTCTATCAGTCATTCATCGAAACGGCCACCAGGAACTTTTTGTACATTCCCTTGAACATGGACAAAGTGATGAGCCGGGCGCAGACGGCCATCGAAAATGCCGGTGCCTCAGACCCCGATCGCTATCTGATGCTCTCCGAAGACCACTCTCCCTGGAGAACGAATCATCTGATGCTGGTCACCCGGGATGTGCCGGGCTACCCGACGCGAAGCCTATCGGGACAGTGGCGGGCCCGGGTCTTCGAAGGAAGCTTTCGGGAAGCCGGAGACTGGTATCGGGAAATGAACCACCCCCAGCCGGAAGGCGGCTCCGTCCCCGAAAGGATACTGGCGTTCTACACCACATGTCCCCGCTGCGCCAAAGAGTACGGGAAAAACTACGTGGTCATGTTCGCTAAAAACGCGTAAAGAAATGGTAAAAACCGGTATCTGCGAGATCAGATATCGTTCTACCAGGCACCATAATTATCGCTTGCCTGTTTCTACTCGGGCCTCATCGAGTCCCCACCATTCTTCAACTCTTATCACCTGGAAATCGGTAACTTCCAGGATATCGTCTCTTATTCCCTGCTCAACCGCTTCACGACCAGGGAAACTACCACCCACAAGCAGACCATTGTCGCTACCGGTGACAAATACTATCTACTCGAAACCATTATCCGCAGGCTATCTAGTATAACGCTAACCGAGTCATTTATATTATTCGATGAAAAACTCCACCTAGTAAGACTCCAACGATTTGGATTAGCTATGGCAACTCCGTTATTTGCTATACCTGGTTCTGCATTTCTAGTTTCTGCAGAAATCAGCTCTACCTCATACTCATCATCCGTTAACGATCGAAAATCGAACCTGTAATACATTACGTAATCGAATATTTCACTGTATTCAACCTGTACTCTCATCTCTAAGACCCTGTCAGTATTGGGGACCACAATCACAAACTCGGTGTCCTCCGTGTACATTTGTCGCTCCAGTACAATATCCACCCTTTTGGAAAAGCTTGATTCCGCGCTATTTTCACTAACATCATCTCCGCTAGGGATGGTGGAAGATGTAGTACCAGCGCTGCTGGTATTTCCAGTACCTGGGCTACTTGGAAAGCTGTTTGAATTGGAGGCACTGCCAGAACCGGATGAATTATCTGGATTATCTCTATTATTACCAACATCATTCCCGCTAGAGCTAGTGGAAGACGTGGTACCGGAGCTGCTGGTATTTCCAATACCTTCGCTGGCAGGAATTTCTGATTGTGATGCGATAGCTAAAGCTCCAAAGAGTTCGGCGTCGCGCTGGCGGAGCGCTTCTGTGTATTCAGACATTTCCTCCATACTTGCGATAAAACCTGCAGCCACATAGATACTTCCAGTGAGAAACCTGTCAAAATTCTCGACAGTACGTTCCCAGCGCTCACGTTTCTCCCGGAGTTCTGCTTCGAGCCTAGCCTGTTCAGCACGAGCCTCCTCAAGCGCAAGATCTCGTGCACGCTCCCCATACAAGGATGCCAGATCATTTGAATATTCGCGTATCTGCTCAGCGTATTGAATGGCCTCTTCCCCCACCGGCTCGAGAGCAAATGGGCGAAGTTCAGTTGTTGCTGAATCAATTGCCCCAACATTCACCCCCGTGACATCTTGGGATATCGATAGACTGCCCACAAGTGCTTCAAAATCAGAGAATTGCAGAATAACAATCTCCGTCTCGACCGCCCTTGCTACAGAGCCAGAAGTCCGAGAAGAGAGGCCGATTAACAGTTTTCTATCCGGGCTTATAAGTACAAACTGCCGAGCATCTTTGTATAGAACCTGAAAGGCTATCCCATCGCGAACTGCTCTCAAGTGGGTACGAAACGGCAGTAGATTTGCGGTTAAGACAAAAGTTTCCGGATTATCCATGTAGTATACGCGATCCTCTTCAGCAGACGGAAACTCACCAGCATAATCATCATCAACGAACATTAATCGTCTACCAGAATCTGATATCGTACCCTGCCGGAGGTTTATTGCGAGTGCTTCGGGGATTATTTTTACATTATCGACCTCAGTCGAACCAACGCTCCCTGGATTGTCGATCTCATACCCTTTAAACCACTGTGCGATATAAAACGGCAGGTACAGATTTTCCCCGTCGAATGGCAAGGATGTATAATCGCTCCATGGAAGCAACTCCTCACGGATGAGGAACCGTGGGTCACCTCGCAGTATTTGCCCAAAGTGTCCCCTATAGGCAAAAGTAATGGCATCTTGGTCAAGATTATCGATCACAGGTATACTACTGGAAAGTGATAAAAGATCTGGATTCGTGCTTTGCTGCTCTATTCTGTACCGAAACGGGTAATCATCGTATAAACGATCAACCGCGACCTCAGTACTAATACATCCGGAAAACAGGAATAATGCTATTGCAAGTATTGAGAATATAGTTCCCCTCTGAAAGAAACCAAGCCTATGAGATTTGAATTTTGTAGCCAACATATTGAAATGGACTCCTCCCGATAACCGCATCGGTATTCCTTTCTTTAAAATCGAACTGTAAATAATTGACCATCATAAGGATCACAACGTCATTATAATTGGAGCACTATGCAGCTATGGTGTGTCCAGAGGAATGTAGTAAGGATTGAAATTCCACATATCTACTTGTACATTGTCCCACAATACAAATCCGGATTCCTGTGCATTCGCCTCACCAATTACCGAGAGTTTAACCCAGAGATCTTCACCATAAAACGGTCTGGTGTAGTTTTCGGTGAAATCCGCTCTCAGTGATTGAATTACCCATTCTCCAGATCCAGGGATAGCAAGGTCATCACCCGCAACACTTACAAACTTCTCTTGATCATCAAGGTATCCGATCTCAAGGCGGGAAACGAGACCAATAGTCCTGGCAGACGCGAAAACATCGATGTAGTATTGCCCATAAGTAAGCTGAAACGTATTCATTTGATGCAAAAAGAAATTTTCATCCCCACTGCCAGAATAGATGACATAATCACCATCTGGAGCATCCAGCCCAAGGTAAAGCCGACCAAAACTTTCGCCATAGCCTTCCCACCCATCAGTTTGAACGCCTTCGCCTTCGAAACCATATGGTTCTTCAAAGCTTCCGTTTGCCAAGGGGGTAAACTTGGTAGTTACACACCCCATAGAGGTAGCGGCTAAAAAAAAGAAAAATACCACTTGAAAAAAAACGCGCATATTACTCATTTCTCCGTCCTTTGCTTGGATACTTCCATTGTTTTTCCTCGGTTACCGCTAAAATTGTCGCTACCATCGAAATTCAATTTACATCATTAAAACAATAATAACCAAATAATCTATTTCCGATATTCCGTAGTATAAATTAATCTTACTGCGCTATAGCGTGCAAAAACTTTTATTATTAGAAAAAGCCCTAGTGAAGTGTGTTCTCTCTTCATATCTAAATCCTGAGTATTTTGATCGAATTTTCGACATTATTTTTCCTGATGTCAATACAACGAGGCTATAAAAAAAACATCTACAACCGGCCAGCATTTTATGCCGGTGCAATGTTTTCAGGGAAGATTAAATTCGGTATTGCCGGACAGCTATTCTGATATTCCTCTCGTTCTCTTCGCTCCCTGGTGATTTTGACTTCTTCGAGCCAGGCTAAACCATTTTTGTATTGCTACAATCACAGCTTGAGCTTTCCTATATTGTGAACGAGGCAAAACAATTTCCGCTGTGTACGCACCTTCTTCAGTCCCCGCACAGTATAGTGCTTCCGCCCCTTGTCATTCCGTAGCTGACCAAACACCGGTTCTACGATCCCTATGCGCTTGGAATACATTGCACTTACTGATAGGAATTTTGAACGCGGCACACGTGCGAGATGCATTCACGATACAGTGGGCTGAGTAAAGGAAAAGAAGCCTGGGGCACGGATTATCTCCTTTCAATGCGAGCCGCACACCAGCGCACCAGCACACCAGGTGGGGTGAATCAGGCCATTGCGGAAACGGCAGCTTTGATTGTATACAGGGTGGAGTATACACTAACAGTATACAGTGGATTATCCGCAGCATCATGGATCGGAGGTATGGGATCATGCGAATTACCACTCTTTCGGAGATACTCAGGCCAATCCTCGCAGTAAGCGCCATGCTCTGTACCGCTGCCGGTGGACTTCTGGCGGTTTCTCAGCGGGTTGATCCGTCTCTCGCATTACCAGTTGACCAACACATCACATCGGCAGTATCCGGATTTAAGTGGTGGAATCTGGCAGCTGCCTGTCTGGCCGTGCTGTGTTTTTCCGCAGGGACCATGCCGCTTAATGATGCGGTGGATCTGGAGGCCGATCTGATCAACCGGCCGAGCAGACCCATCCCTTCGGGCAGGATCAGCATTTCCCGGGCCATTGGTCTCTTTGCCATTGTAAGTGCACTTGGGGGCGGGTTTTCCATCATGCTTCTGCTCAGGGGCGTTATCTGGCTGCCGGCTTCGCTTTCTTCGGGTTTCTGTTGAGCGTGCTCTACAATCTATTTGGGAAGAAGCTGGGTATTCTGGGTAATATGATGGTGAGTCTCTGCGTGGCTTCAACGGTACTTCTGGGGTACATGGCCCTGAGCCATGTTGTGAGCGCTTCGCTTCTGCGTTTCGTCCTTATTGTTTTCACCTCATCCCTGGTCCTGGAGCTTTCCGGGGATATTCAGGATGCCGCCGGGGATGCCCGAAGCGGCAGCAGGAGTTTGGCGGTGCTGCTGATCATTTCTTCGGGCTTTTTTAGCTTCTGAATTAATCATCAGTCTGAATAGATCAGCAATAATGAGGTAGTACAACCAGGTACGGTCTGTCACTCAGCAAACACAATATCCGCCAGCTGGCTCAAGTTTTGAATTTCAAAGTCGTATTTCGCCGTACCGGGATTCTCTGCATTTCCCGGATTAAACCAACAGGAGGGGAGTCCCGCCCGGTTCGCCCCGAGAATATCTGAGCCCAGGTTATCTCCGATCACCAGCACCCGTTCTTTTTTCACAGCTGTGCCCAAAAGTTTCATTGTGTGATGGAAAAAGTCCGGATGAGGTTTTGCCGCTCCCGCATCTTCGGAGACAATAATGTGACGGAAAAGGTGCTTGAGTCCGGTGCGCTCCAGTCGTTTATGCTGGGTTTCACGGATGCCATTGGTTACGATTGCCAGGGGAACATGGGGGGCCAGCTGATGCAGGATTTCTTTCGCACCGTCGATAAGGAATGCCGTATTCTGCAGCTCTTCAAGAAAGATGCCGCTGAATCGGCCGGCCTCAAGATCTGGCCGGATGCTTCCCGACGGAAGAGCATCACAGAACTTTTGAAAGCGTTGCAGCCTGAGCTGTTCCGAGCTGATGCGGCCCTGTTCAAGTTCCTGCCAGAGGCTGCGGTTAATACCCTTGTAGATGGGAAACCATTCTTCCCGGTACTCAAGCTCCATCCGAGCACATGAAGCCCGGAAAGCATATGCTTCTGAAGTATCAAAATCTAGCAGAGTGTGGTCTGCGTCGAATAGCAGCCAGTCGAAATTTGAAGTCATATATACTGCATATCAGGAAATGCCTTTTTTGACTATCGGTTGAGCAATAGTCTGAACTCAAAACGCTTATTCAAAGAAGCCGCCGCAGATTTTTTCGATAACCGTGTTCGCCAGGTAGAGACCGAAGATCCCGGTGAGGGTGGGGAGGCTGCCCAGTACATGTCGGGGATCTCTGTGAGCTTTTTGAAAATCCTTCTGGCTGTTTCCGAGCGGAGTGCGATCTGCCGATTGGTAATCAAAGATCACTTCTTCTGTTGAATACACGGCGGTAATTCCCCGGCTCACACCCCGTCTACGCAATAAGAGTCTCATTTTTTTTGCAACAGGACACATTCGGGTGTTCATTAGATCATCAATTCTTATACGGGATGGATCGCTCCGCAGTGCAGCCCCCATAGACGATATGCTGGGTATGCCTCTGTTCCATGCATATTCCAGGATATCGGCCTTGGAATAGAGAGAGTCTATTGCATCCACCAGCATTTCCGTTTCTCCTCCTGCAGAAGATGAGGAGGAATTCCGGGAAAAAATCTCATTTAGGGTATCTTTGCCGGCGACCAGCTGCCGGAGTTCAACTCGGCATCGAGGGTTAATATCCAGTACCCGTTGCCGGGCAACCTCCACTTTGCTCTTGCCCACAGTGGAATCAAGTGCTAAAAGCTGGCGATTAATATTGCTGGGGTGCACCGTATCGAAATCCACCAGTCTGAATGATTCAATACCGCTTCTGGCCAGAGCTTCCAGCGCGTAGCTACCCACAGCGCCCAGGCCTACAAGGGTAATTCGGGATCTCTGCAGCAGAGCCAGCTTTTCTTCACCTATGAGTCGGGAAATCCGTGAAAACCGTTCCATTCCTGAGTACTACATTAATTAACTCGTCCCTGTCAATTTCCAAGATTCGGGCGCAGCGCTCATACATGGATAGCAGCAGCCGGGAATAATCGGTATTCAGACTGTCCCGCACCCCTCCGTAAGGCCAGTCACTTTCAATAAGCAGCCGTTCCAGAGGTATGGCTTTGAGCCAGTGATTTGAAAAGGACTTCCCCGTTTTCGTTTTCCAGGTTTGTCTGTTCTGCCAATGAGCTCCGGGGCCGACGGAAAAGTAACAGTTAAATTTAAGAAAGCGTCTGATGTTTTCGGGATGTTCATACCAGGAATGAAGCATGATGGGGATTTCAGGCCGGTTCCTTTCAAGTACCTCCGCCACAGCACCCCCGCAGTTCAACACGTGGAGAACTGCAGGTCGACGGTATTTCATAGCTATTTGAAGTTGTCGGGAAAAAAGCTCTTCCTGTTCTTGCCGGGAAACCTGTGGATACAAGGGTTTGTCCATGCCGATTTCACCAACACCCAGATCCTCTCGGCTTTCAAGCAGTTCACTCAGTCGCCGTAGCCGGGGGTCCAAACCGTGGGGGGCAGCCTGATTCTCTCGGGATACGTTTCTGAGATTTCTGTGGACCTGTGCCGGATGAATACCAATATATGGGTGGATCCGGGGGGATGAGTCTTCCACAAGTGCCTGCCAGTCTTCTATCCCGGATGAGCAACTAATACTGCGAAGGTTTTCAGGGAACACTGTATCCCCGGCATCCTGGGTGTGGAGGTGGGCATCCAGAATCTCTGTGCTGATGTGGAAATCAGAGTAAACGGGCACCATTATGAATCGTACGACCGTTTTCTGTATCGGGAACCGCTAAAACCACCCTTTGGTGTGCATCATACAATCCCAGTACACGGCACTGGGATTGTATGGGTCCGATCTGCTTTGCTGGAAAGTTCACTACTGCAATTACCTGACGTCCGATTAATGATTCCGGGCTGTACAGATCGGTAATGCGAGCGCTGGATTTTCGGATGCCCAGTTCATTTCCAAAATCAATTCTCAGAATGAGGGCGGGGATTCTGGCTTCCTGAAAGATTTGAGCATCCACAACGGTTCCAATCCGCATATCCACCTTTTCAAACTCTTCAAGGCTGACCAACTCATCCATTATCCGGATCTCGAAATTCGCCCGCTGTCCCATACTTCCGGGAATAGTCCCGGGCTGCCTCTACGGCACTCACATCTGCCTTGCTTTGCTTCAGGTAGTACCAGTGAGAAGAGATCGCGAACAGCAGGCTTCCGCTGCTCACATCAGGAAAGACCTCCTGAAGCTCTGGTGTTTCAACGGCATCCAGAAGAGGTTCATATACTTCTTCCATCCATGAAAAAACCGCTTCATGCCAGTTCACCGGAGACGGACTGTGTTCGCTTGCGAAATACTTGTGCACTTCTATATGTTCCAGCAGGGCGTTCCATTCGGCTTCAGTGTCACAATGAAACCCCTGAGTAACCAATGTCTGTTTTAATAAATCGCGCTTTTCATTGACCGGAATGTCGTATACCATTGTTCCCTCCCCGAGATGAGGCAGTCCTGCATCCCTGTTACGGGTATCATACCTCAAAACAGAAGATATTTAAAGATAATCATTGACAAATAATAAAAAACACCCATGAGCATCTTTCGAAATTATATTTTAAAGGATGCAGGATACCGGGTTGAAACCATAATCCTCGCACAAGAAATGAATTAGTATTTCTAAAGATTTTGGTAATTACAAAAATCGCCGATGTTTGTAATTACCTTCCATAGTAAAGGATATCCAAATTATGATTTACGGGAATATGTTTTCTTGCGGATTTGGCAGAAGTTTGCGTCCAGGTTCATCATACCACCGATCGAAGGAAGAGCAATCCCGCTGTACAGAAATTCAGTGCCGGGGTATATTGGGCCATGATCTTCTGTGATCCCGAATACCGCGAAGAGACTCTGCGAACTTTGAATATATCATGGGCCGATTCCCTGGATGCCCTGCTTACTATCTGCCGTACAACTGTGAAGCGTGAGTCAGTTGAGCTGGCCGGGTTCTTCTTCTCGGTTCATACAAAAGAGGAGTATGTACTGGGACCTCATTGGGGAATTGAATCCCCGTTTATTCGTGGAGGATATCATGAGAAACCGTGGAGCAAAGCCCGGGATGGGTTCGGACATTCAATCCCCGCGCCCTATCTGCTTTCTTCACAGGAGTCCCTTCATCTGCTGCCTCTTTCCGAAGATCTTATTTTCGCAGCCATAACCGGGAAGGAGGACTTCTTCGTTCCCCTTTTCAGCGGGGGCGAGTTCCGTTGCTGGAATAATCTTCGAAAAATTATTCCTTCGAAGAGTTTTGATCTTTCTCCCCATCTGTCCTGCGAGAAATATGAGAATGGTTCTGCCGATCGCTTTGAATGAAGGTTCTTGCCTTGGATATGTTCAGTGAATCATATTTTTTTTTCAGCTCCAGTACCGCCTGCTCTGCTCTTGACCGCCGTTTTTCCCCTGTCTCAAAGAGTTCGGCCTGGGAGAAATTATCCTGCCCTGCAACCGAGGCGAACCCAAGACCGATGAGCCGAACAGGAGTCCGATTGTCCCATTTTTCTGCAAGGAGCTCCAATGCCATGCGGTAACAGTCCTCCACGCTGAGGATATTACTGGGAGCTCGCCGTTGAACCGTGGATGTGCTGAAATCTGCAAGACGCAATTTCAAAACCAGGGTTCTACTGCTGCCTGCTTCAGCATGCAGGCGGAATACAATACCATGTGCAAGGGTGAAAAGGGTGTCTTCCAGAACCAACGGATCCTTACAGTCTGAAGCAAATGTGTGTTCGTTACTGATAGAGTGACTTTTCACTTCCCCGCTGTAAATTCCCGGATCAATTCCCCTGACAATCTGAAACAGGTATTCACCCCCCGACTTACCCAGAAGTCTCTGGAGGGTTTCACGGGGTATTTGCAGAATCTGATCAATAGTTCTGATGTTCAGATCTTCAAGCTTCTGTCGGGTTTTCTTTCCGACGCCCCAGAGAGCGGAGATATCCAGTTTTTTAATAAACTCCTCTTCTTCTCCCGGGGGGATAATGGTAAGAGCGTCAGGTTTCCGATAGGCCGATGCCATCTTGGCCACCAGCCGGTTTGACGCTCCCCCCACAGTAATGGTCAGCCCGCTGGTTTCATGCACCCTTGCCTTTAGAGCTGCGGCAGCATCCTCCGGAGGGCCGAAAATTCCCTCTGTACCGGTCATGTTTATGAAGGCCTCATCTATGGACACCTGAATGATTTCCGGACTGAAGTTGGTAAAAATTTTCATGATCTCATGGCTGGCTTTAGAATATTCTTTCATTCGGGGATGTACATAGATTCCATCGGGGCAGAGCCGGTAGGCCTGGCTCACGGGCATTGCACTGTGTACACCGAATTTTCGCGCCTCGTAAGAACATGTTGAAACAACGCCCCGTTCTCCGGGTCTGGCGCCTACAATTACCGGTTTTCCCTGATATTCTGGAGTATCACGCTGTTCAACGGCGGCGAAAAACGCATCCATATCAACATGAAACCAGAGGGGACTATGGCTTCGCATCAGGGGGCCTCCGTTTCTGCATTCCTTTCTTGGCCGCCCTCTGTATCACCGGAAATAATAATTGACTCCTGGATAAATTTTTGCAGCTCCACATTCCATCTCCCGTTTTCCCGGGTGAACTGCGTTCCGGGTTCACGGAACAGTGCTTGAATTTCGATTCTGGGGCGGGTACGGGATGGCAGCGTGAACTCCACAAGCAAGGGCGATGGGGGATTAATGCCATTCAAAAAGCGAATTTCACCCCTGCCGGTAATGAACCGGTATGGAAGTGTTGCGTCGTAGGGAGAGGTATCTTCTGATGTAAATAGACTTATCCGAATCGATTGGGCGGGGGTATCTCCACTGTCCAATCTCAGGGAATAGCTTGTTCGCCCCAGAAAGCTCCGGCTCTCCAGGGTGTAACTCATCCGACCGGGAATATCAGCTGATGGAAAACGGTAGCTGGTATTCCGGGTGTCCAAGGAAAATTCCTGTTCTGCAAGGGTGAAGTCTAGTTCGCCGAGCCGTGCGTTGCTGTAGGCGGTAATGCTGGTGGCGAGTAACTCATCGGACGCATCTGACTCTTCACCCCGAAAGTCATACTCTCTGCTGTTTTCCCCCCGGATAATAATCTGCTGAGGCTGTTGTTCAGGAAAGGGTTCCAGCACGAAGGTACTCAAGAGATTCACCATTAGAAGCAGAAGCATAGCCAAAGCTGAGTATCGCAGGGTAAAATTTTTCCGTCCCCGAACAGGATGGGGGAAAAGAAAATCCAGCCGTATCAACATCAGCATGAACGGCAGAAGAATGAAAGCAACCAGAAGATTGATTCCCGCGTCCGATGCAATAAGTTCGCCGATGAGCAGGGTTTCATCAATTCTAATAATATCCACCACCGAAATGGCTATGAGAAGAGGTGAGAGCAGGGCTGAAATACTTTTCAGGAGTCTGCTGCGGCTGACGGAAAAAATAAACGCCCACAGGAGCGCCCAGAGGAAGTAGTATGCAAAATTGATATTGATAATTCCAAAAATGAATACATCGGCCGCCAGAATAAGAATTGCAGCCGCCGAATAAAAACTCCCGTTCTTGGAGAGGGGGAAGCGGCGAATTAGGGTGAAAAACACGGTAAACAGAAAGCTTGCTGTGATTATCTTCAGAAGAAAGAGGGGAATGGGCAGATACCGCCAAAGGTTTTCAATTCCCCGCAGCTGCTCCACCAGGGATACCATCAGACTTCCCATGAAAATGAAGGCAAACATGGCCGAGTACAGCAACGGCAGGTTCCAGAAATTCCTTCCCAGAGTTTTCAGATATTTCCGTCGACGCTTTCTGAAGATGAAAAGCCACAGCAAAAGCAGGAGAATTATTCCCAGCACAGATTGAACATACAGCATTTCATTAACCAGAAACTGACGGGATCCGATGTTGAAGCTCAAATAATGCTGATCCCATAGTCCGGTGATGTCTGCATTATCTGCAATATGGGAATCTCCGCTGGTCAGTATTAGATCATGAAGAAACTGAAGGTTCCGGGCAAGGGGATCATAACTCTTCGATTCACTCTGTTGAAACCTCAGAGCGATGGAGTTGAGTTCAGACTGGAGTAGCCGTCCGATCTCGCTGGGTCGGGCAAGCCCGATTCGGTAAAGCTGGGTTCTGCTGTTGGCAAGTCCTCCGGAGATCCCGTTATTCTCCAATAATTGCTGGATATGCCGGACCAGCCAGAGGGGCGATACAATGCCGGTATCGCCGTTTTCCAGAATAACAGAATTTCCCTGTTCCACGGCAGCTTCCAGATATATGACTGCCTGGGGAAGTACGGCTCTGTTGATAGAAAGATATTCCCGAATTCCTTTTTGCTCATCTCTGCTGCCGAGAAAATACAGTTCCAGGTTCGCAGCCGGTTTGGAACCATCCAAACTTTCCAGAACGCTGAGCACTGCAGCGAGACTTTCAAGACTTTCAGAGTCTGCCGTGGAGGAATCTTCCTTACTTTGGTTTGAATCGGAGCCCGGGGGCAGCACATAGGGCAGAATAATGGTCATCCGGCTTTCCTGTTCCCCCGCTATGGTATATCGGATGTTCCTGCCGAAACTGTGAAACTGTTCCCTCCTGGAGATTTGCTGCCAATCCCATAGGATGCCCGCGTTGTCTGCAAAAGTCCCGATATAGCGAAAGAGCTCTTCGGCTTCACTGCTGTTCTCCCGGGCCTCACCGATGGTTTCCAGTTCATTATAGATCCGCCGATACCGCCTGGATAAATCGCTGCTCTGCTTCTCCCCCGATTCTTGAGCATACAATTGCGGTCCTGAAGTGGGGATGTGGGGAACCATGCTTTGGAAAATGGACCCGAAGAGTCCGATTATCATAATCAGCGGAACCAGGCAGGAGCTTCGGAAGAGTTCACCGGACGCTTTCCGGCGGAGTGAAACCATTATTCCTCCCCGTAATGAAGATCCAGACGTGAACGTTCGCTGTGCCGTTCAACTCCCAGGCGTATCAGTTCATCCAGAAGCTCCTGGTAGCTGAGACCGCCGGCTTCGCACATCTTGGGGTACATGCTGATACTGGTAAAACCAGGCATGGTGTTCACCTCATTAATGTATATGCTGCCGCTGTCCCGGTCCACAAAAAAGTCAACTCTGGCAAGGCCGTCTCCGCCCAGGGCTTTGAAAGCCTCTTCGGCCATATGCTTAATCCGTTGGGTGCTTGCAGGACTGAGATCCGCAGGAATTTCCAACCGGGCTCCCTTGGGGTCAAGATATTTTCCGCTGTAATCGTAAAAATCATGGGAAGAGATCACCTCTCCCGGAGGAAACGACCTGATTTGCCGATTGCCCAGTACGGAGCATTCTATTTCCCGGGCGTTTATTGCGGTTTCTATGAGAAGCTCATTATCAAAGTGAAAGGCCGCATCCAGGGCCGGGGCAAGTTGCTGGGGACGGCGCACCTTGCTGATACCCACCGAGCTTCCCGCACGGCAGGGTTTTACAAAGAATGGTGCACCCAGCTCCCCGCTCCAACGGGTGAACAGTGCTTCTGTGTTCACCTCCAGCGCTTCATATTCCTGCCGCTTGCATCGGATAAAGGGAACCACCGACAGGCCCTCTTTTCGCCACAATTCCTTCGCCTTCACCTTATCCATTCCAAAGGCGCTGGCGAGAACTCCCGCACCTGCATAGGGAAGACCGATCATTTCCAGAAAACCCTGTACGGTACCGTCTTCGCCGAAGGTGCCGTGAAGTACGGGAAACACCAGGTCAATGTTCAGCAGCTTACCGTTCACCCCAAGACCCAGGCCCGGTACGGCGGATACCTGATTGCCGGGCTGAATTTCCGGTTCGCTTCCGGCAATTACTTTTTCAAGTTCAGCTTCGTCTTGAAGATGCCAAACTCCTTCTTCATCTATACCAACCATTTGCAGGCGGTAACGGGAGCGGTCAATATTCCGAATTACCGATCCGGCGGATATTCTGGAAATATGGTGCTCCCCGGTTTTCCCTCCGTACAGAATTACAACATTCATTTTGCTCTCACTCATAGCTCACCCATTCATTTTGGTTTTCTACCCTGCATGTCCCCGGGCGGGACAACGGGATAGAGCGGTATTTCGCTTCTATTCCCATTACTTCTGCTGTTCATACCCCATTTCCCGAAGGCAATCTCTGGCAACAGACTCCTCATCCCAGGGCTGCTTGCCCGATGCGGTTATAATACTGCCTTCATGCCCTTTCCCCAGCATTACAACAGTATCACCTTCCCCGGCCATGGAAAAGGCTGCGGATATTGCTGATCGTCGGTCAGCAATTTCATGAATCTCAGCAGGATGCCCGGATTCCCTGGCTCCCCGGGAAATATCCCTGATGATATTCATTGAATCTTCCAGCCGGGGGTCTTCATCGGTAATAACCAGTATATCGGCAAATTCCGCTGCAATGGCACCTTGAATTGGACGCTTAGCCGTATCCCGTTCCCCCGCAGAGCCGAACACGGCAATGAGCCGACCTTTGCAGGATTCCCGGAACAGAGGAAACACCTTTGTGAAGCTGCCCGGAGTATGGGCATAGTCCACAATGGCGGTGAACGGCTGTCCGTGAAAGAGGGGCACCATTCGTCCTTTCACACCCTTCAACCCCGCAGTGGCTCCGGCGATTTCCTGGACAGACTGCTCAAGAAGTTCAGAAAGCAGTGCTGCACATCCTAGAATATTATCAACATTAAACCCTCCGGGAATAGGCAGATACATTTCTATAGCCTCTGCCTGATCAATGAGTTGGTTCAGACGTTCCGGAGCCAATTTTCCGAACCAGGCTGATTTCTCTATCACGTTCAAGGTAAAGCGATTGCCGTCGGACAGATATTCCACAGGATGGGCGGCGAACAGAATGTCTGCAAGCTCCAGATCCTTCCAAGCCTCTGCCCGTGGCCATTCACCCTGCTGGCTGCTGATATATGCGCAGATCCTGGCGGAACGTTCAGCCGCTGCCCGGGCGATGTAAGAAAAGTTCGGATCCTGAAGATTGATTACCGCCACGGATTTTTTTTCTGTATCCGGATCTGCTGGTTTCAGCTGACGGAAGAGATTGGTTTTGTCGCTCAGGTATTGTTGGAAACTTCCGTGGAATTCCAGGTGTTCGTGGGAGATATTGGTGAATATTGAACCGTCGTATTCCAGATCCAGCAGACGGGATGTTTTTCTACTCAATCCGTGACTTGTGGATTCCACCACAGCCGCCCGCTTTCCATTGGCTCGCATCTCTGACAGGAGCCGGTAAATATCCGGAGCCTCTGGAGTGGACTGCCTGAGCATGTTGTCCCGGGTTTCGCCGCCGGTTTGCATGGCAACCGTAGAGATAAAACCCGCAGAAATACCCAGGTCATTCAGCATCTGATGCAGAAATGCCACCGTTGAGCTTTTGCCGTCGGTGCCGGTAACCCCGATAACCGTCAAATCCCTGTGAGGATAATCATAGAAGGCGGCACTGCAGCGTGATAGGGCCTCCCGGCTGTTATCTGCGGAAATGAAAACCGGAGGCCCAAGCCGTTGATCCCGGGGAATCTCCCCTGGTAAACCGCGGCGGACTATCTGTCTGAGAAAGTCATTCTCGTTTTGAAAAACCACCCCGGCAGCACCGGCTTCAATGGCTGCGGAAATGAAATGGTGGCCGTCAGTGTGGGCGCCGGGAATGGCGAAGAACAGCGATCCGGGCACCACATCCCGGGAATCATACACCAGAGAGGAAACTTCCGGATCCAGGGAACTATTATCCGCCCGTTTCATTGTATTGCAGGCGGCAAGCAAAGCTGATAATCTCTTTTTGTTCATTTTTCGGAGTCTACCAAGCTGCCATGACTCCTGCAAGACAGCTCCCCGCCTGGAGGCATATTGGACATCCTTGAGCACAGCTATTTGACTAGCCAGCTGTTTGCATACATCGGCAACAAACGGGCCCTTTTGCCCTTTCTCAAAGAGCAGTTTGCAAATATTTCACGAAACACGGGATTCGGTCTATATACGGAACCGAGTTCCAGCCGCCCGCGGTTTTACGATCCTTTTGCAGGCACCGGATCAGCGTCCCGCCTGGCCCGTCTGATGGGTATGGATGTCCATGCCAACGACTGGGAGGACTATAGCTATATTTTCAATTCCGCATACCTCACCGAGGATCTTGAGAGCGTAGAAGAACTGTTTGCCGCCGATGGCGGCCTGGTGAAGGTTCTTGAAGAGATAAACCAATACGGGGAAGCATGCGGCGCACAGGGACTGGATGACCCCGAGTCACAGGCCTATATATCTAAATATTATGCCCCCGAATCCACCGCTGCGGCGGATATCTCCGGCGAACGCTTGTTTTATACCGCTGAAAATGCACGCTTCATTGACGGGGTGAGATGGAAAATTCAACACGAGTATCCCGGTGACAGCCGCCAATCCCGCCTGCTCATTGCTCTGCTGCTCTATCAGGCGGGAACCCATGCTAACACATCCGGGGTATTCAAAGCCTACCATAAGGGGTTCGGCGGTCATGGAAAAGATGCCCTGGGGCGAATTCTTCAACCCATGCAACTGCAGTATCCCCGGCTGCCGGGGCGGACGCTGCTGCCCGATGACCAAAGAGTCCGTGTGAGCAGCAGCGATGCTCTCTCTTTAAGCGGGGCAGCGTATGATATCGTGTATCTTGATCCCCCCTATAACCAGCATCAATACGGAAGTAACTATTTTATGCTCAACAGCATTGCCAGGTGGGATAAACCGAAGGTTAGCACCCGCCTTGGGGATGACGGAAGACTGAAGGAAAAAGCCGGTATACGGAGGGACTGGATCCGCACCCGCAGCGATTTCTGCTATAGGGATCTGGCACCCGCAGCCTTTCAAAATCTTTTGGATACATTGGATGCTCCGGATATTCTGCTCAGCTATAACAGTGAGGGGATAATCCCCTTTGAGCAATTGCTGGAAATCATGAGTAAACAAGGCAGGGTGGAAATGCTGACCCGGGATTACACCACCTACCGCGGCGGCCGGCAAAGCAGTACCCGGAGGGTGGGAAATATGGAATTTATTCTCCACCTGGACAGACGCCGCACGATGAGCAGAAGTGCAGGGGTTCGAATTCAGGAACTGCTTCTTCTGAACAGACTTCACCGTCTGTCCGCCGCCTGGTTTCAACCGGATCTTCTGGCTGAGCACTACCCCGATAAATCTCTACCGCTGCTTGGAGACTGCGAACTTCCCGATTTTTTTGAGTTTTCTAAAAATGATCAAGTCCGGATCCGCAGCCTGATGCCCCCTGCCCACAATGGCAATGAGAGCGCTCACGTATCAGCTGAAGAACTGAAATGCGTAGTGGACACTCTTGAATCGGCTCAAATTCCCGATCATGCCGGTCGAGTGAAGATTATTTCGCAAATTCTTCAGCAGAAACATGCCACCCTGAACTCCGCGAATCCCAGAGGCAGGGGAGGTGAAATGAAAACGGAGAGCCGGCCTGCGGAGAGCCAGCCCGTGGAGAGCCGGCCTGTGGAGATATGGTCCGCGGAGATCCGCCGTTATGTGAAAACTCTGCTCTGGAGTTTGAAGAAACTGGGGTTCCGGAAGTATGCAGATGAGTTTCGCATGCTCGAGACTCAACTGCGGGAGGGCATCCGCAGCGGAATCCTGCCTGATTTTTCCCGGGAACTGGATGAGGTCGTCCAAAGGGTGCGCCCCCGGATGGGGTGAATTATTGGAATGGGTGTCACCCCGAACGCGCCACCCCGAACGCGCCACCACCGAACAGGCACGCTCCAGGGCGAGGGCGCCGCAGATGCCTGCCCCCAGGCTATGGGTGTCCCTAAAAAAATGGTGGGTCCCTGTGAGGAAATATGAGGCCTGCGGCTCTGCTTCGGATTATTCCTGCATAAAAAAACGGACCGGAAAGATCCGGTCCGCCTTTGTAGGTTCCGGCGCAGTTCCTACGCCGAATGTGGATTCCAGCCGTGGGCTGTTATCGGTTTCCTTCACTTGAATAGAGAAAGTTAAAGTAATCCATATCGGTTGAAAGGGTTTTATTAAAGCCCGGTACCGTACGGCGGTAACTTTCTACAGCACGCCAGAATTCGAAGAACTGAGGATCCTGGGCGTAGGCCTGGGAATAGATCCGGGCTGCCTGGGCATCGGCTTCCCCTTTAATAATCTCAGCTTCTTCATAGCCTTCGGAAATAATCCTACGCTTTTCGTTTTCAAGCTGACCCAGAAGCTCCTGGCGCTGTCCTTCCCCGAAAGATCGGTAGAATTCTGCCACACGGTTACGCTCGGAGATCATCCGGTCATATACCCGGTCAATAAGGTCGTCGCTGTAGCGAACATGACGGATTACCAGATCGATCAGTTCAATCCCCAGATCCTCTACGGTGGGCTTACTGATGGATAAAGCCTGTGCACTGAGCTCTGAGCGACCTCTTCGAATATTGGGTTGGCTTCCGGTGCTGGTTGCTTGTTCCAGCTGGCGCTGAAATTCCTGCTGATCAAATCCTTCGGTATTGATGGATAAGTTCTCCAGCTCTTCGGTTTGTGCTTCAACTTCGTTGATCTGGTTTGAGTCCCGTACGATGGAATTCAGCGTATTCTGACTGACAACCGTCCTCACACCGGATTCAATAATATCGTCCAGACGCCGGAAGGCTGCAGTCATGTTGCCAAGCCTGGAATAGAACTGTTCGGGATCGGAAATACGCCACCGGGCAGTAGTGTCCAGGATAATGAACTCTCCACCCACTGTGGGCATCTCTTTTGGATCGCCGTCCCAGGGCTGGATTTTCTTACTGTATACCGCAACATTGTCAATAAACGGAGTCTTGAACTTCAGGCCTGCTTCGGTATCACTTCGCACAATCTGTCCGAAGCGAAGAATTACCGCTTGTTCCCCTTCATTGAGAACGTAAAAAGGACCGAGTGCAAAGAAGAGAATTCCAAGCACCACAATTACACTAAGTACAATGATGAGTCTTCGTGTTGCTTTATTCATTGTGCACCTCCCTGTGTCTGGGCCTGACCCTGATTCAGATTAAGCAGGGGAAGAAAATTCTGGAGATCCCGGTCAATCAGATTGGTGGTGCCTGCATCCTCGAACACCTCTTCAACCATCTCGTAATACAGACGGGTTCGGGTGGTATCCGGATCATTGCTGTATTCCTGAAGAACAGCCAGGAACCGTGCCACATCCCCTTCCGACTGGTTAACTCGCTCATTGGCATAACCGAGGGCGGTCTGAATAGCCCGTTCTTTTTCACCCCGGGCTCGTGGGATTTCGGTATTGTAGGCTTGCTGTCCTTCGTTGATCAGACGCTCCATGTCCTGCTGGGCGTCCTGTACGTCCTTAAACGCCTCTTCAACTCTTCCGCTTGGAGGCAGAACGTTTTTCAGCTCCACGGTGGTTACATTTATTCCCAGCTCGTATTCATCAAAAATCACGTTCATGTCCTGGCGGGCTTGATCCTCAATTGCAGGACGGGCAGGACCAAGTACCGCATTGAGGCTTTCATCGCCAACCAGACGATTGATAACCGATTTACTGATATCGGAGATGGTTTTATACGGATCTTCCACTTTGAACAGCCAGTTCTGAGGATCGGTGATCAAAAACTGAATTACCCATTCCACATCAATTATATTGATATCTCCGGTAAGCATCACCGACTCTTCCGGATAATCACGGGTGTCATATACCGTTTGAACCCCCGGCTCCAGAGCCCGGTATCCGAACGACATAGACTGATTCAGTTCGGTGGGAACTATGTAGTGCTGTTCCAGGCCGAACGGAATTTTAAAATGCAGACCGGCACCCCGGGTACGGTTATATCTTCCTAACCGGGTAATTACCGCTTGCTCTGTGGCATCCACCTGGAAAAAGGAACTTAGGGCACCACCAAGCACCACCAGACCGACCAAAATGAGAATGATCATTGAAGTGGTGACGGTTCCCCCTGCCTTTTTCTTGGGGCGGTTTTCATCTGACATACTGCCTCCTTGATTTCGTTGTCAATATCTACAAGTACACATACCTGCAGGGAATATTCAACTTGGATCCCCGTGAGATGTAATTTCATTGGTCAAACACATGCGGGGACTTCTCTAAAGTATACCCCATTTTCCTCCGGGTCAAACAGGGCCTCAGGAGCTATCCTGCTACAATGGAGGAACGCCTCTGCCGTCAGATCCCTCCCGCCCATGAAATTTTACTACCGGGCGCAATTTGTGTATGTTTCCCGTATCTATTAGCGAATGATTCTGCGGTTTAGAAGTACACTCCGCAGATAGGAGAGATGGAATGAAACGGAATACCGTACGAATTTTACTTATTATCTTGGCTCTGCCGGTGATCCTGATTCTAGGATTGGCGGGGTTTGCCGCCGCCGATGCATTGGCCTTTTCCGGTGCCGGTGATTTTCACACCCAGGGGAATGACTATGCGGTTTTTTATCCTGATGATGTGCATGAGAACGATCTTTCCCCCGGTGAGCTTCCTGCGGTACTCCTGATCCACGAATGGTGGGGACTCAACGAGGAACATATAATCAAGGCTCAGGCCCTGGCCGCCCGGGGTTATGTGGTGTATGCACCGGATGCCTACGGCGGTAACCTTGCCCGGACCGTTCCCGGTGCGCTGTTCCTCACATTCACTCAGAGCAGCCAGGACATCCACTCCCGTATTGACGAGAGCTATGCGGCGATGCTTACCGACCCCATGGTTGATTCCGAACGAACCGGGGTTGCAGGCTTCTGTTTCGGAGGCCGACAGGCAATGATGCTGGGGATCAGGAATGATCAGCCTGCTGCGACGGTGACGTTTTACGGTAGTGGCCTGGTAACCGATCCGGACGCGCAGGGCAGTCTGGGAGTCAACGGACCCGTACTCGGTATATTCGGCGAGGAGGATGCCAGTATTCCCCTTGAAGAGGTTGCAGAGTTCAAGGCCGCTCTTGAAATCAGGGGGGTGAACTACCAGCAGGAAATATACTCAGGTGTGGGTCACGCTTTTGTGAAAGCCGGTGAACTGAACGGCCCCGGAGCTTCCGCCCAGGCATGGCGGAGATTTCTGGGCTTTCTTGAAGCGGAACTTTAGACTGATGAGAAGGATGAGAAGAATGGTCGAAAAATGGCGACCTGATACGGATCCTAAGGGACGCTCAGGTGGGGGTGAATGCTTCAGCCCCCGCTTTTTTCTAACATTCCGATGAGTTGATGGAGTTTATTCCGATCGTCCTCAGGAAGTCTGTGCGCAAATTTCTGCTGAAAGTGTTTCAGGCCGTCAAATTCCAGCTGGGTAAAACTGAGTTGGCCCTCTTTTTGTCCCGAAAGCCCTCCGGAAAAAAAATCCAGGAAGAAACGGCACAGGGCCTGCAGCTGATCCAGGCTGAAGTGCTTGCGCACATGCGCTGTCAGTTCCGAAGGGATTGAGCGGGCTTCATGGTCGTCAAGAATTCCTTCGTCAAGCCAGAGTGTGCTGAGCATGGATTCAAACAGTGTACAGCTTTCTTCGCTCACCATCTGAAGGTGTTTGTGGGTAATTTCTGTGGCTCGGCGGATAAATTCGTCACCCGGTCCGCCGCTGCTCCTGCTCTGTTGGGATGTAGTTGACATTCGTTAAACCTGCCTTCTATAGTGTCTCATTATGAAGAAACGTTTAGTAACCAGTGCTCTCCCTTATGTAAACAATATCCCCCATCTGGGCAACCTCATTCAAGTCCTTTCAGCCGATGTTTTTGCCCGTTTTTCCCGTCAGAGAGGTTACGACACCCTCTATATTTGCGGTTCAGATGAATACGGTACCGCGACGGAAACCCGTGCCCGGGAAGAGGGAATGAGCCCCAGGGAACTCTGTGATAAAAATCATGCCATTCATAAGGACATTTATGAATGGTTCAATATCAATTTTGATCATTACGGCCGGACCTCCACCGATTTTCAAACGAAAATCGTTCAGGATATGTTTACCAAAGTATATACCAACGGCTATATCAATCAGCATACCATCAAACAGCTCTATTCGGAAAAAAGCGAAATGTTTCTTGCCGACCGTTATGTGAAGGGCGAATGTCCCCATTGTCATTATGACGATGCCCGGGGCGATCAGTGCGAGCATTGCGGGAAACTGTTGGATCCTGAGCATCTTATCAATCCGGTGAGCATCATGGATAACAGCACCCCGGTGCTGAAAGAGACCACTCATCTTTACCTGGATCTGCCCAAAGTTCTGCCCCTCCTTCAGAAATGGATGGATGAAGCAAGCGAACGGGGGAAATGGGCCCGAAATGCGGTTCAGATGACCCAGGCCTGGATCCGAGACGGATTGAAGGAACGGGCCATTACCCGGGACCTGAAATGGGGAATCCCGGTTCCTCTGGAAGGTTTCGAAGATAAGGTGTTTTATGTGTGGTTTGATGCTCCTATTGGATATATTTCCATTTCCGCAGAATATGCAGCCAAATCCGGAGACCCGGACGGATGGAAAGACTGGTGGCTGAATCCCGATGAAGTTGAGCTGTTCCAGTTCATCGGTAAAGATAATATTCCGTTTCACACGGTGATATTTCCCTCATCCCAGCTGGCTTCCGGAGATAACTGGACCATGCTCCACCATATGAGCAGCTCCGAATATATGAATTATGAGGGCGGGAAATTCTCCAAGAGCAAAGGTATCGGTGTATTCGGAAACGATGCCAAGGACACAGGAATTCCCGCGGATGTATGGCGATTCTACATTTTCTATAACCGACCGGAAACTTCAGACTATGTGTTCACCTGGAAGGATTTTCAGGAAAAAACCAATAAAGAGCTGATAGGAAACCTGGCCAATCTGGTGAACCGTACCCTCAGCTTCTCGGTCCGCTTTTTTGACGGCAAGCTCCCGGTTCCCGATCTGAACAATTCTGACAGCTCGGTGTTCTGGAAAGAAGTCACCCGTCTGGAGCAGGAGATCACCACCCATCTTGAGTGGGCCCAGCTTCGGGAGGCGTTTAGAAAGATTTTTGCCCTGGCAAGCTACGGTAACAAGATATTCCAGGAGTCGGAACCATGGAAGCTCCGAGAAAGCAATCCCGTGGAAGCTCAGCGCATACTCAGTGACCTTGCCTACCTGGTTAGAGACCTGTCCATTCTGATCCGCCCATATATACCCGAAACCGGGGAACGCATAGGCGCATTCCTGGGAATGGAAGCAGGGGCCGAAAGCTCGGACTGGAGCAAACTGGGAAGCGCCGCCGCGGTGGAATTTCCTATTCCGGTAATTTCCACCCCGGAGATTCTGTTTAAGCAGCTGGACGGCAAGCACATTGAAGAAATGAGATTACGCTTTGCCGGAAGCCAGGCTGAGCGGGCGGAAGCTGCGGCAAAAACCGGGGCGTCCCCCGACGCTGACGCCGGAGCCTCCGCTGAGGGATCCTCCAAAAAGAAACTGAGCAAAGCTGAAAAAATCCGCAAACAGGATGAAGGCCTGAGTCTGGATCAGCGCTTTACCAAACGGATTGAGCTGCGGGTGGCAAAAATTGTTAAAATTGAACCCCATCCTGAAGCAGAGAAACTCTATATTGAAACTCTGGACGACGGAAGCGGAGAGGAGCGGGTAATCGTTTCCGGATTGGTGCCCCATTACCGGGAGGAAGAGCTTTTAAACCGGAATATTATTCTGGTTGCAAACCTCAAACCTGCCAAGCTCCGTGGAGTGAAGAGCCATGGAATGCTTCTTGCCGCAAGTTCAAAGGTTGATGGTGAAGAGCTTGTGGATGTAATTTTTGCAGATCACGCCCAACCCGGCGACCAGGTGCATGTAAGCGGACTGGAACCCCAAGGCGAAAAAGACCGCATAGACATAGATACCTTCTTTGATATTCCGTTAACCTCCCAGAATCATGAGGTGAGCGTTGGCGGAAAGCCTCTGCAGGCGGCCGGGAAGACCCTTCGCTCAGAAACCGTGGCAAGCGGGGCAGTAGGCTGATGGAAGCTTCTGCGCTCCGCTGCATTCCCCGGGATGTTTCGGTACTGGAAGACAGTGAAGAGCTCATTCAGTCAGCTATCTGGGCCCGGCAGAAGGAAGCCTTCGGCTGGTCGGCCCGGGCCTTTGAACTATCCCCCGCAGATTCCGGGGACGAAAAGGATGCCCGGGCACATACGCCTGTGTACATTCTTGTGCTAATCCGCAGCCTTCCCGGGGGTTTGGGGCTGGCTTACATCCCCTTTGCCCCTGATCTAAAACAGATATCAGCCCTCCGCCATAGCCTGGAAAACCGGAATATGCAGCTCAGTCCAGCCGTCCTGCTGGAGTATGTGGGAAAGGCGGTGCAAAAGCAGGTTCCATCCCTGTTCTGCGTACGGTTTGACCTGAACTGGAGTCTGAACCCCGGATTCCCGGGAACTCTGGCGGGAAGAAGTCTGGCTCCGAAAACCTCAGTCCGCGCCTCTTCTGAAGTCTCTTCCGACTCTTCTTCGGGCGCCTCTTCCGAGTCCTCCTCCAATGTCGAAGCGGCCCTTACGTTCACCAGACCCGATGGCTGGAGTTACCCGGAAATCCCCTGGGAAAATACCGGGCTGGAACAATCAGTCCTGAAAAAATCTCTTGCAGACATTCAACCCCCAGATACGGTGATTCTTACAATTGGCAACAGTCCGGATACAGCCGGGACGGGCTCCCGGAAGGATCATGATCCCGGAGAGCAGGAACTCCTTGCAACCATGAAGAGCAAGACCCGCTACAACATCCGTCTGGCCGGAAAAAAGCATGTGGAGATCCGCAGGATTGAACGGGAAGACTTCAGCGTGCCCGGGGATTTGAAAAAGTGGTATGAGCTCTACCGGATTACCGAGGAGCGCAACCGCATCGGAGTTCACGGCTACGAATATTACGCCGGGTTATTCCGGCGCACCCGGGACGAGCAATGCATCCTGTATCTTGCCGAACATGAAGGCGATCTGCTTGCGGGAATTATCGTAAGCAGGAAAGGAAATCTTGCACGCTACCTCTATGGGGCCAGTTCGAATGTGAAGCGAAACCTCATGCCCGCCTACGCCCTTCAGTGGCGGGCAATTCGGGATATGAGATCCGCCGGATGCCGGTTCTACGACTTTTTTGGAATTCCCCCATACGGGGAGAAAGGGCATCCAATGTTCGGTCTCTATCAGTTCAAGACAGGTTTCGGAGGCGAAGCGGTGCATACCCCCGGCTCATGGGATCTCCCGGTGCGACCGGTTCTCTACCGTCTGTACAGGTGGGCGGAGTTTCTGAGAATGTATTATCTGCGGGTGCTGCGAAAGCGCTGACACTGTAGTGTTTGTGCTTCATCTGTGAAGGGGCTTGCGGGTGGTTGTTTATCTGTGCTGTGCCTCTCTGTGTGCGGAGTGACCGCGGGCCGCGTCTGAGCCAATTCTTGAGCAGACTGTATCGGCCAAGCCTTGGTGGCGGGAATTCATTCTCTCCCCGTTGCCGTATTTTGGTCCAGGGATTATATTACCCGGATTTCAATCGGTGGTGGATATGGAAAACTGCTCTTCCATTTTTTCATAATAGTTGATAATTTTCCTCACATAGCTCCGCTTGTTTCCATAATTTCGATAATAGAATGAACGTTTAAAGCCGTAAATAGTCATATCTTTCAGCTGGTTGGGGCTGATTGGGAAATTATCCAAAGCAAGCTCTAATTCCCGGGTTACTGTGGTATGGCTCACCAATCGATTGTCGGTACATAGGGTTACACTCAGTTTCTTGTCCAGCATCTGCCCCAGGGGATGTTCCCTCACCGCAGGGATTTCCGGACTGGTTTGAAGGTTGCTGCTTAAACATACTTCCAGCGTAATCCGCTTATCTGCAATGATCTGCTGCAGACCGTCCAGGTAGGCGGCGCGGTCTTTAATTTTTTTATCCTGAATCATATGTTCGTGAAACAGGTGTAGCCCGTGGCCGATGCGGTCGGCATGAAGGTCTGTAATTGCTTGGAAAATGCTTTCCGGACCGTACGCCTCACCCGCATGGACGGTCTTGTTCAGAAAGTTCTTATGAATGTGATCATAACTTCCCTGGTGGGCCGATGCGGGATACCCGTGTTCACTTCCTGCAAGATCGAAGGCTACAATCTGAATGTCGCTTTCCCTGCGAAGCTGCACGGCTGCCCTGGCCAGTTCCAAGCTGGCGTACTGAATGATCTCCCTTTCGCTGCTGTAGGGATGGGCGTGTACAAGGTCGGAAAAATAGGGGCTGAAGTGTTCATTGAAAAAGCGCATTGCGCATACAATCATCCCGTATTCAAATTCCGGTTCATCGTTCGTCAGTGCAGCATTAAATTCATCCCGTTTGCGTCGCAGCCCCCGGTCCACCGCTTCCATCACTTCCCGGAACCCCATGCCGGGGCGGATATGAAGCTGGGGTGCAAAGCGCACTTCCAAATACCGTACTCCTTCCCGAAGATTGTCTTCAGCCAGCTCGTATGCGATTCGCTCCAGGGATTCGGGATCGTCCATCACCTTGGTAGTATATGCAAACCCTGCAAGATACTCGTTCAAGTCCCCGTATGAGGGTTTGAATACCGTATCTATGAGACCCTGTTCAGTATAGGAGGGGAGTTGAATATGCTTGTTTTGGGCTAGTTCAATTAGGGAGGAAAGGCGCAGTGAGCCGTCAAGGTGAACATGAACATCGGTTTTTGGAATTGCCTGCAAGAATTCGTTACTGTACCATTTCATTTCATCAACCTATTCAAAATGCCGAGAAGCGTCCAGTAAAAAGCAGATAATGCCCCAAAGAGTATGGAAACAATCTCACAGGCCCCCGGCCTGCGCTTCCGATGAAATACAGGCTATTGTCCCGGGACGGTTCTCAGGATATTATGTGAAAGATTATGATACTGCGCACAATGCGAATGGTTTTTCCGTTTTTCGGGTTTCTGCTTTTTGTATTTCCTCTCCTCTCAGCACAGGAAGATGCCATGGCGAACCTCAGTTCGGTACCCGGGCGTCTGTATATCCGCTGTTTCCCCCAGGATTACCGCATTGAAACCCGTGGGCTTGATCTGATACGACGTCCCAGTCTGGATACAAACTATTTCCAGGCATACGATGTATCCGGTTTTCAGCCGCCGGGAGGAACTCCGGGAAATCGGCTTGAGTTCAGCAGCGATGGATACCGCTCTGCGGTGCTCATATTCCGGGAAAACCTGCGGGTTGCTCCCGGGCATCCGGATCTGGTGTTTTCTCTTCAGGAGACCGGGGAGGGAGTATTCATTGAAATTAAGCTTGAACGGGATCCCGGGCGTTCCCGGATGCAGTACCTGGGTAGTCTGAAAACGGGGGCACAGCCCAAGAGTGTACTATTCCATCCCCACAAGGATATGCTGTTTGCCGCACTTCTTGCAGGTTACGGTGTAGATACCTTCAGTTGGCAGGGGTGGCCGGATTCCCGCCGGATCAGGCACCGTCCCATCCCGATTTCGGAAGATGTTTCAGGCGGCGCTTCAGCAGGCGGCGGGTTTGTGGAGCTCGCCTTTGATCAGCAAAGGAACCGGCTCTGGGTGAGCCAGATGACCACAGCTCAGGTACACATTGTGGATATAGACGGCGAACGGGTGACCCAACGCATTGAAACCGGAGGCCGCTGGTCCAAGGTAATTGCTTTCGATTGGGACAACCAATATGCATTTGTTTCAAACTGGCTGAGCGAAGATATCTCGGTAATCAGTATGGAGAGTTACTCCCTGCTCGGCCGAATTCCAACAGGTGGAATTCCCAGGGGACTCGCTCTCTCTCCGGATAATTCCACCTTATACGCCGCCGATTATGCCAGCGGAGCTCTTACATCCATTTCTTTGGAAACACTCTACTCAGCGGACGATTCCCAACCGGCCGCGGAGTCAATGCCTCATGAGCTGTCATTCTTAGAGCCTGATATCCTTGACTACGGTCCCGGGGCCAAACGTCATATCGCCGTATCATTACAAAAAGAACGAATATATGTTTCCGATATGATGTACGGCAGAATCCATGTATATGATCTTTCGGATGGCGAAGAGATCATGAGCCGATATATTGGGCCGAAACTGAATACCATTGTACTGGACCCCAATGAAGAATTGCTGTATGTGAGTTCCCGGGGAAGGAATAATCCCGAAAGCTATTTAGTTCCGGGACCTGATTTCGGGAAAATTTATGTACTCGATACCGATACCCTCGATATTGTTGACTGGACTTGGGGAGGGAATCAGCCTACGGGACTGGATATTTCAGCGGACGGAAGGATTCTGGCATTCAGTGATTTCTTGGATAATCGAATTGAACTTTACGATGTCACCGCACTCTCGGCGGTGAATCCTCTATCACGATGGTCTATCAGATACCGGAATGAAATTCTCCAGCTGTTTTACGGCGGCCACGAACTGCCTGCCCCGATGAAACTCATTCAGGAACATCCCAAAACTGGCGCATCCAGGTGAAAGAAGAAGCACAGGATTCTGCCGGGGATGGATGGATGTGTACTCACGGATTGCTTCTGAGGCAGCCTGTACCGCATCTGTCATAGAAGCGTAGCTTTGTGAGCCGTCAGCTCCATTTTCCCTGCCCGAAGTCAGCTGTTCAAGAATTTTTGCGCTTCCACTCCCATCAAGTAAAAACGATTTCTCCGACTGATTCATGGCGTGTATAATAGGGGCGGGATCAAGACCCTTATCGCTGCCGCCGCAAATGAGAAAAACCGGAGAATCGAATGCTTCCACCGCAGCCAGGCATGCTTCGGGGATGGTGGCCGCGGAGTCGTTATACACTTTACAGCAGGGTACCTCTTCTGCCCGGCAAAGCTCTCCAAAAAACTGCAGCCGATGTTCCACTCCGGGAAAATTTCTCAGCAGTTCGGGGATTTCTTCCCGTGAAAACCCTGCTTTTTCGAGAAGAAGGGCTGCCAACAACAGGTTTTCATATTGATGTCGACCGGGGACCAGTCGATCGCTGGGAACCAGATCAACGGAGTTTCTCCCCGCCTTTGTTCCCTCAACCGTATTTCCCCCGGCTGCTTGGAGAAATCCGGTTGTCCACTCACGGGCATTTCCGATTACACTCCAGCTGTCTGCAGCCATTGGAGAAAAAAGGGCCTGCTTATCCGCCACATAGGAATCCATATTGCCGTAATAATCCTGATGATCTACAAATATATTGGTGAGAATTCCCCAATCAGGCCAATGCATGCCATGGCCGAAGAGATCTCCTGAACCGGATTCACGAACCATCCGAAGGTCTCCGATCTGAAATGAGGAGAGTTCCAGAACCACCCAGGGACTCCGCCGGGGATCGGAACGGCGGGAGCCGGGAACCGGCAGGGTATGAAACCCTGCAGCATGATGCTCCAAAGCGCTGCGGATATCATCCAGAAAAAGCAGGGGGGAATAGGTAATATTGCCCCCGATAAAAGCCGTGGCACCGGCGGTTTTCAGGGCATGATGCAAGGCGCTGGCGGTGCTGCTTTTACCTTTCGTTCCCGTTACCCCAACCACCTGGACGGGGATTGTGTCGCCGCCTTCCCGAAGCCGCTCTTCCATGGTATTGAGATTTCGCAGAAACAGACTGATATCGGTTTCAACCGCAACTCCATTCTCAAGAGCCATTTGAAGCAAGGGTGCATGACGGGGGACCGCAGGGTTTTTCACAACTAAATCGCACCGGGTAAAATCCTCGGGCCGATGTTCACCCAAAACAAAATCTATTTCCAGATCCTGAAGCGAGTCTATGCTGGGCTGAAGGGTTTCGGCATCCCGCAGATCGGTGACCGTCACCCGTGCACCTCTGGATGCGCAAAAGCGTGCAGCTGCGGCTCCTCCCCCATGAAGCCCCAGACCCATCACCGTAATTCTGAGGTTTTTCATATCTATCAAAAGAGCTCATCCTCAATTCGATATTCACGCATGTCGTTATCGTTCAAATATATGTTCACTTTGGTGCTTTTCCATATGGCACGGAGCTTTTCCGGTACTTTTTCTTTAATCATGCGGTATGATTCAAGATTTTCACTGAATTCGCTGTGTCGAAGAGCGGATTCAATGGTATCAAGATATTTCAATAAAAATCTTCTGATATTGTGATGGGCGGAAAGGCGGATTCTCCTCGCTTGGGAGGTGAACACATTGAGGCTTTGACATATGGCCTGATATTTACAGGTAACCGGATAATAAGGGTAGATTTTCTTTCCATCCTCCATGAACAGTTTGGAGAAAAATTTGGTAAGTTCTCTGTCCAGCCAAATCCCCTGTACGAAATATCCTCTTCCGGTCTCTCCGATCCAGGTTTCAGATATGCTTTGCTCGATGAATAGGGCGGGAAAACCGTTTACCTTGTCAATACGGGTTAGGGGAATTACATCAGCTTCTACTACCAGCTTATTGGTCTCAAATTCCGGAGAGTAATCATTATCACCCTTCCGGATTACCCGATGATGTGAAGGATGAAAGGTCAGATCAAATTTCAACTGATACACATAGCTGTCATCTCCTATCCTGTACAATTGGTAGAAGGTGGGGCGGTGGACATCCCCGGGATCAAAGTAATACTTCAATCCGTTCAGCAGACCAGGCAGGCTCTCCATAACCCCCTCAATTACCTGAAGTATGCCCGACGTATACTTCGCAGAAGGTTCGGGGTTCCGTACATCATGATGTATAGGAAGAGTGGGAATTCGTAGACTGGTATCGAATTGAAGGAACATCTCCTCGCTCTGATTGTAATGGGTTGTAAACCCCCGGGCCTGGGAATGCTCGGCGGCAATCAGCCGATTGATGTCCTGATTTGTGTTACCAACTATTAGATGCTTTGATTCAGCCATGATATATTAAAATATAGTCAATTATTCGGGTGTTTTGCAATTGCAACCGGAGAACTTTCAAAAATGGTGCATGGGACACTGAATTGACCGATATTTGAATAAAAAGCATGGCTGGGATACAATCCAAACAGGAGATGTACAGTGGGATCGATATTTGCACGAACCGGAAGGATTTTCCTTTTTCTTCTACTTGTAGGGATGAATTCTCTGCCTGTCTTCGGCCAGGAGACCACAGATGCAGCTAGCGCTTCGTCTGAACAAAAAGATGTTTTTGCAGTGATCCTTTTCGCATCGGGAAATGCTGTGAGTTTGTTCCGTCAGGGCGAGTTGATCAGTCTTACCATCGGAGAAGACGATGTAATAGGTTTGCCCCTCCTTGAAGGAGATATGGTTCAGACGGAATCGGACAGTTTTATCGAGCTTCAGTTGATACCCAGTGAGAACATTGTAAAGGTTGCCGAAAATACCACTTTTGAGCTGACAAATATCAGGGGGCGTGAAGGTGGCAGCTTTGAACTGTTGTATGGCCGGGTTCGTGCGCGGGTGGCCGGGCTTAATCAGTCGGGAAGCTTCAGTATCCGGGGCAGAACCGCCGTAGCCGGGGTTCGGGGAACCGATTTCGGTTTTGACTACATAACCCGCAGAGGTGAGGGAGCCGTTCCTGCCGCATCAGTGTATTGCTTTGAAGGCAGCGTCCAAGTTGAATTACCGGGATACGAATCTGCAGCCCAGGCGGATGCCCAGGAAACCCAGGGGGGCCCGGAAGGCGAGAGTGAACTTTCTCCGTCTGCAGCGGTAATTTCCGCCAATGAAATGGTGGATGTTGTGAGTAAAACAGCCGGCGATCTCGAATCGGACAGGGGAGAGCCCGCATCGTTGAGAAAGCGAAGCATCACCCCTCAGATCAGCGAATATTGGCAGAATAATGACATCCGCAGCAACCCGGTGAATCCCGACGAGCTTGAAGAAGCGTTTCCCGGAATCTATGAAATGCTGGATGATGCGGTTTCACAGGCACGGCTGGCTGCCAGCCTCAAGGCGTTTCTTGAAGCCGGCGGCACCCTTGAGGAATTCAGGGCATCCCGGGAAGTGGCGGTCAACAGCCCCAGCCGGCTGTATCCCCTCGTTCCCTCCATTGATGTGGCATCCCTGGTACCTGAAATTCAAACCGAGGTGTACAATCCGAATGCGCTGAGAATTACCGGAGGAACCATGGGAGTGGTTGGCAGTCTCCTGGAATTGAGCGGAATTGTGCTCTACTTTTTAGGCGAAGATCTGGGACTGGATCCAGCTGTGGGCCAGGCATATGGTCCGGTTCTTCTTGCGTCAGGAGGGGTCGCTCTTACCGTTGCACTGACTTCTCTGATAATTGACGCAACTCGATGATCTGCCATCCCCTGGGGAATTCTCTCAGCTTCAGCATATCGGTGCGCAGGACGCCCTGAATATCTCCCATATCTTCACGGGGATCCCACACGGTGTATTCCACCCGATACTCAATAACTGTCTCTCCATCGGCGTCAAGGTATTCATTCCGTTCCAGCATCTCAAAACCGGTCATGCCGAACACCATGAAATCTCCAAGGGGTTCTCTCACTTCGGGATCTTTGTTCAGCCATTCGTCCGCCGGAACAAAGACGCTGCGGAGTTCGGTACCCTCTCTGACCATACTTATGGCGTATAAATTCGCAAGACGGTTTACCCGGCTCCTGTTGATCTTTCCCCGGGTTGCCTCCTCCATATATCCATGATCCAGGCGGTTGTAACTTTCATAATATTCTCGTACCACCTGATCAGGAGTGAGTCCTGTAACGGCAAGATCCCGTGTTGCATTCCGTACAGCGGTTATTCCAACTGCAAGCAAAACAATTGCCAGCAATCCGGCAAATGTGAGTATGGGTGTCTTTGCTTTCATATGTTGAAGCCTGCGCTCCAGCCGCATCCTTCGCAAGTATTTTCCCAGGCGATCATTTTCCGAGGCCGCCGGGTCTGAAGTTTCGGGATGTTTGTGGGTGGCAACCTTCACAGTTGCTTCAGGAAGAGAAAGGATCCAGTCATACACATGGGATTCGTCCATGTCATCTGCCGAATTGAAGTCTCTCAGAGACAGTATGTCTTCAAACCACTGGGTGGCCCAGGATTCCAATTCCGGTAAATAAAATTCTATGGGGGTGATAAGACCCTTACGCTTAAATCGTCGTTGCAGTTCCAGATTTTCTTCTCGAACAGGCCATTCACCGGTGAGGATCCGGTAGAGTGATGCCGCCAGGGCAAAGCGCTGGAGGCGGAATGCTTTATACATTCCGTTATCCGGATAATTCACCTGCTCAAATCCCTTGGAAAGGGAACCGATATGTTCATTGGTACTTATGGCCCTGCTCCATTGTCCCGGTAGAATTAAAATGTCGTCTCCGTCCATGAGAATATGTTGAGGGTTTAACTGCTCCGGGAGAAGGTCGCTGTGACTTTGGGAAAATTTCAGCAGACTCACGATGAGCCTGGCTTCTTCCTCGGAGATGGGGTCGTTATAATCGAGATAATCCTGCAGAGTATTACCGGAAAAATACTCTTCCAGGGTGAGATAAATGGTTTTATCGAAGCTGAGTACCTGATCCAGAGGAATTTTCCGGTACTCGAAACCGTCCCCTTCCGACGTATCCGGAGAGAGGGTAATAACAAGCGCATTCTGGCTGAGTTTGTCCTTAAGTCGGGTCATCCCCGGCCCGCTGGCTTGAATTCCTGTGTCGATTGCGGTCTTGGTTTTGCCGTTCTGTTCAAGTCGGTGAAATAAGTTATGTGATTGTATCAGCTGCATGGAGTGTATCCTCAGGTGGTTCTATGCTGTGTATTACCATGTGGTCCCTTTCCCGCTTCAAGGGGAAGTTCAAATCCCACTGCAGCATACTCTACAACGGATGAATCGTTCTTGTCATGCTCAAAGGAGCTTGCATGGGTAATGCTCTCAACCCGGCAGCTCCTATGGAGCAGAATACTGAGGACCGAGGCGAGACAGGCATTGCCGGTATGGGGATTACGGAGTTCCTTGGAGCTTGCAAGGTTTTCCCATTTACCTTCCAAAAGATATTCCATGATAAGTCCGGCATGTCTGGAAGCGGATTCTCTTGGAAGGGCGGGGCTGAAATTCATGCTGGCGATATATAACGTGTTTCCACCCAGTTCCTGTTCCATAAAATACAGGGCCGAAGCCAGGGCTTTAACCCCTGAAGGGCTGCGGTGATTGCAAAGGATGGGCACTATGGGAATATCGGGGAAGATCACCTGAATCCATGGAAGCTGCACTTCAATGCTATGTTCCTGCAGATGTGCAAGCTCAGAAACCTGTACCGCCGTAGTGCTGGTTAACAGAAGTTGAAGCGCAGGAATTTCCACTCTGCTCATGCCGGCCGGTGTGCGGAAAACGGTGCTTTCGGGCAGGAGAAAACCTTCAGGATAATTGTCCCGTACAGGTCCCAGAAGCACGATTCTGTCGAATACTGAATCCGAACAGAGTTTATAGGCTTCGCCAAGAATTTCTGAAATAAAGTCAAAACCTGCATTGGGTACGATCAATCCTTTGGGTCTACCGGCAATGGTCTTGGCATTATGAATATGAGATTCAATCCGTGTTTTTAATTCCTCGGGATCTTCCGGGTAAAAAAGCCCTTCCACAACCGGCTCCCTCAAAAGTTCCCTGTTCCAGGCGTCTTCCATATACCCAGTATGGTTTATTCATTTCCCCCCTTCAATAGGCGATTCAGACGACCTGGATCCGCTTTAATAAAGAGGTTTTTTTCCTGGGTGGGGAGAACCAGCCCGGTTTTTCCCTGCTTTGGACGCCGGAGATATTTTACCTGGGTGTAATACATATCGGCCTGACCATTGTTTTTTGCCTTGGAAAAATGCAGAGCCAGATTACCGGCGTCAAGAAGCACATCCAGCGGTACGGACTTGCCGGACTTTTGCTTTATAAACACGTAGCCTCCGGGATAGTCCCGGGTATGAATCCATGTGTCGTTGCCTCTGGTATGCCGCCGTAACAACGAGTCATTTTCCCGGGAAGTTCTTCCCACCAGAATTCTGAAGCCTTTGCTTATGAATTCCAGCCCCGGGGTGCCGGATTGCTTTTTTCCACCCTGACCACCCCCGCTTTCTTCACGATAGAGTGAATGCAGTTCCCGGATCCTTGACAGAGGAGTTTGATCCGATTTCAGCTCAGAGAGAACACCCCGAACCCGCAGAAGGTTTCCTTCAACATTCTGTCGTTCCTGCTGAATATGCTCTGAACGGGACCGTATTTTGCCTGCCTTGCTGAAGTACTGCTCGGCGTTTTCTCCTGGACTCAGACCGGGGTCCAGTTCAATCCTGAGCTTTCCCCCATTGCCGCTATCCATTTTTGTGGCGGGCAATATTTCTAAAGCGTCATCTGGCCTTTCAAAAGCGTCATCTGGCCCTGGGGCGGGGGAGGAGTTGCCTTCACCCTGCTCACGAAAATCATCCACCAACACCTCATGATCCCCCTTGTTGATTTTCCAAATATTGGAGAGAATCAGATTACCCATATGGGAAAGCTCGTCGGCTTTCTCCAGTTTTGCTTCTGCCGCAGATATCCGTTTTATTCTGGATGCAAAACTGTTCTCCCGCATTGAGTAATAGCGCATCAGTTCCTTAAGGAGGCGGTTTCGCTCTTCCTCACGTTCCTGTGAAGCGTATTCTGCGGCAATGCTCTGCTGAAAACTCAGCCCGGGAGAAGGTGGGCGTACCGGGATGGATTCAATTTTTTTCCGTTTTGTCCCGTCATGAATTGCCTCAGGCAGAGTGAAGATTTCACCGCTGCTTTCCCTGCGCCCGGGCTTGCGGTATGCAACATCGAGAATTTCCATGTTCTCATCACACACGATAATATTTCCCGCACTGCTCCAGAGGCGTATAAATATGAGGCTGGTTTCCCCCCCTTTTACCACCTTGAGCCGGATAATTCTTTCTTCGCCTATTTGAGCGGCCTCTTCAATTTTTCCACCGCGGATGCGTGCCCGGAGAAACTGAGAGAACCGGGGCTGTACACCCCGGGATCTGGGTTTGGTGGGGGATGAATGCACCCTGGTTTTTCCCTGTTCCAGACAAATCCGAAGGTAGAAGGTTTCCCCTGGACGGTACATTTGAAAATAGATGTTCCGGTAATCCCGCTGGAATATCTGCTGTATATGACAGCCCTCGAGCTGAAGTTCCCGAAGGACCAGGTTTATTTCTTTCCAGTTTAAGCTCATACGTTTACCTTAGTTGTAGTTTCCTATTGAAGGACTATAGAGAGCCCATTGATAGACTCTCAGCTTCCCGTTGAAAGACTGTCTCATGGGGTGAAGAGTCCGGTGGCCAGATAGGCCTGATAATCCCTGCTGCTGTAGCAGCACATCATAATTTGTGTCGGTGAACTGTAGGTTCCCCGGTATTCTTTAAGCAGCTCGGACACAACCTCCACCGATTCACAGAGCGGATACCCATATACGCCGGTGGAAATCCCCGGGAATGCAATGCTTTCGATCCCTTCCTGTTCTCTGGCTATCCGGAGACAGTTCAGATATGCCTGCCTTAGAAGCAGATCTTCATCTGCCGATCCGCCCTGCCAGACAGGTCCCACGGTATGAATTATGTAACGGGCCTTCAGCCCATACCCTTCAGTGAGAACCGCTTCTCCGGTGGGCAGGCCGTCGGGGAGAAGGTCCCTGCGGATATTCCGGCACTCTTCAAGGAGTTCAGGTCCCGCAGCCCGGTGAATGGCCCCGTCCACCCCTCCGCCGCCGTACAGACTTGAGTTGGCAGCATTTACAACCGCATCCACGTCAAGTCTGGTAATATCACCCTGCAAAACATGTAGAGATATTTCCATAGAATGCTCCTCATGGGCACCCATGATCCTCCGGCTTCTTATGTTTTCTTCACTTCCCCTGTTTCCAGTTCCCGGTGCAATTCACCGAGCAAGTAAAAAGATCCGCATGCCGCACCCCAGCTCTCCATGCTGCATGCCATGCGAAGGGCCTGGGAAGGGCTTTCGGCCACCTGGATCTCCGCAGTGTCAGCTTCGGGAAGCTGTTTAGCCATCTCGGCAAGCTCCCGGGGATCGCTGGGTTTGAAATTTCCGGTACCGCAAAAAATGATACGGCGGAAATGTCGTAAAATAATCTCCAGCATCCGGATGCGCTGCTTATCTTCAAGAGCGGCGAAGATACAGTATCCCGGCTTTTGAACACCGGATTTTAGTGCTTCATCGTGTTCCAGTGCAGAAATGAAACGCTTCAGCGAGTCCGGGGTGTGGGCCGCATCCAGTACCAGCGGTCTGAGGCAGCCGGGCAGTGTTCGGGCTTCATATCTTCCGGGAAGTTTGGTCCGGGAAAAAACTTTCCAACTCCTGTTCTGAAGATACTCTGCGGGTTCGGGGTGCCCGCTTGAATTATGCGCTTGAATTCCCGGGAATTCAATAAAGATCCGTTTGGCGAGGCGAAAATTTTCCTTAAGATAGTCAACTCCAGTTTCGCCAAACTCCTCAGGGTTCCCCCCGGGAGGAAGCATGGTCAGCGGCGAACCGGCCTCCGCAGCACGGAGACGGATTACATCGGCGGCTTCCGGTTTTTGAGGGGCGGAGATTACCGGTATTCCCGGTTTAATAATTCCAGCCTTCTCTCCGGCGATTTTTTCCAGGGTATCTCCCAGATATTTTGCATGCTCAATTTCTATGGGAGTTATCCCGCATATCTGGGGCCGGATTACATTGGTGGAATCCAGGCGTCCGCCCATCCCCACTTCAATCACCCCGTAACGCAGCCCGGCATCCTGGAATACCAGGAAGCACAGAAGGGTGAGAAGTTCAAACGTGCTGGGATACTCGGTCTCTTCCGGCAGCCCCTCTATGTAATCCCGGATCCGCTCCAGGTTCCTGACGTAGGTCTCATCGGGGAAGAATCCCTGGCGGATATCCGTCATCCCGGGAACGGCTGAGCGTATCCGTTCCCGGTAGTCGAAAACGTGAGGAGAGGCGTAAATCCCCACTGCCTCATCCACAAAATCGCTAAGCAGGGCGGCGGTGTATGCGCTGGTGGATCCCTTTCCCTTTGAACCGGCAATGTGGATCAATTTCAGTCCCTCATGGGGCCTGCCGAAATCATTCAGCAGTTTCTCCATGGTTTCCAGCTTGAAGTCCCTGATATGTCCCCGTCGGGTTTCAAAATTGGTGAATTGCTCGAGGTACTGAAAGTCAGCCATTTTTCCGCGTCTGCCTGATCCGCAAGGCTTCTGCATGGGTGAAAAATCCCTCGTAGTCCGCGAGAGTTATGCTGTGCTCGGCAAGCTGCTCATATGCCCCTTTTCCCACCTGTACCACCGAGCTGTAATGGATAAAATCCCGGACGGAAACCGCAGACCAGGTTTTTGCCTTTCCTCCGGTGGGCAGGACGGCATTTGCCCCCACGGCATAGTTGGCAACCGAGAATGGTACGCTGTCGCCCAGAAGAATCTCTCCGGCATTGCGGATATCCGCTACAAGATCAAGGGGGGAAGCGGTTTGAAGCTGCAGATGTTCAGGGGCGAACTCATTCACTACGCTGACAGCGGCCTTCATGTCATCCACCAGTATGATCCCCCCGTAGCCTGAAAACACATCTTCAATGTAGCTGCGCCGCTCCTGGGGAATTCGGGAGATGTAGCTGCCGGCGTATTCAATCACGTTGTCGGCGAGTTCACGGCTGTCGGTTATCAGCAGAGCCGAAGAATCCGAGCCGTGTTCGGCCTCAATAAACAGGTCTGCACAGACCAGCTCGGGATCAGCAGCTTTATCCGCCACGACGATGGACTCCGAGGGCCCTGCAGGCAGCCCCGGATCTATAATCTGGGAGAGAAGTCTTTTTGCGGCGGTTACATACATGCTGCCAGGACCCACCACCTTTTGGCAGGGGGGAATGCTTTCCGTACCGTATGCAAGGGCGGCAATACCCTGGGCTCCACCTCCCCGGTATACTGTTTCCACCCCGCAGAGCCGGGCGGCATACAGGCACGCTGGATCAACGCTTCCATCGGGTCCCGGTGGGGTGATAATGGAGATTTGTTCAACCCCGGCAATTACCGCAGGCACCGCCAGCATATACAACATAGATGGGAAACTCCCCCGACCACGGGGAACATAGAGACCTGCCGATTCAATGGGGCGGGATGCTTCTCCCGCCATAATGCCTGGTCTGATTTCAACCATCTCTACAGCCCGGGGTTTTTGACTCATGTGAAAGCGCCTCACATTCTCAATGGCGTATTCCAGGGCCTCTTTCACCGGGGTAGCCAGGGATGCTTCGGCGGATGCGAACTCAGACTCCTGTACCCGCACGGGTATGCGGGCCAGATCCGCACCGTCAAATTTCAGGGTATACTCCTTGAGAGCCTCATCGCCCCTGATCCGTACATCTTCAATGATCGGGCGGACCTTATCCATTGCATTGCGGATGTCCGTCTCACTCCGGTTCAGGAGAGCCGCCTTTCGTTCATCGCTCAGTTCATTCCAAATATATTTCTGCAGCATCAGGAATTTCCCCCGTGTTTTAAAAGCTGATCTGTTTTAATTGCCGCGTACAAGGGGAGCATATGGAGGGGGATCAATCCCACGGCTCCACCGGTGGCGAAACCCATGCCGGTACTGATCTCAAGCTGCTGAGCCATAATAACCACCGACATGGCAATAATCAATCCGAGGAAACTCACAGCGGCTTCAATAAAACGGCGGCGTCTATGCCTGATAAGATGCTTTTTTCCCATTTCACTTCGAGGATCATCCAGCCCGGCTACGGAATCCGTACCCAAACTTCCACTTTGGCGGGAGAAGAGGATTCGGAACAAACCGGAGAACATGGCCCTCATACCCGTAAGTCCCCCTAATATCATGAAGGAGATGCCGAAACTGGCAATGAAGGGCTGAGCAATGAGGGATAAAATGATACCGGGGAATAATAAGCCCAGCGACAGGTATCCGAGAAATCTGACGTAGCTGTGTCTTTGCTGCATAATATGGTCCATCCTGTAATAATAATTGAATGTTATTCAGTTAAATGCTTGAGTAAGCCCAAACTTTCTGTGTAGAATAATGTGCATACACGGCGTCCGGCAAGATCAGCTGGGACAATTCGCCGAAAACTCAAAGTCTGCAGGGCATTTATTTCATGTATAGCTCCTTTTCGGGCTGCTCTGGGACGGTAAATCAGGAGAGAAACTATGGTAATTAAACCGATGATTCGAAGCAATATGTGTATGAACGCTCATCCCGAAGGATGCAAGAAGGAAGTTCAGGATCAGATATCCTATGTATCCTCGCAGCCTTCTTTCGGGGGACCGAAAAATGTACTGGTGATCGGAGCTTCCACAGGCTACGGATTGGCAAGCCGGATTGTGGCCGCATTCGGAGCCGGAGCAAACACCTTCGGGGTTTCGTTTGAGCGGGAACCCAGTGCAAAGCGTACAGGCACAATGGGCTACTACAGCAATGCCACCCTGGAGCATGAGGCCCAAAAGAAGGGCCTGATAGCCGAAAGTATCAACGGGGACGCATTCAGTCATGAAATCAAAGCCGAAACTGCAGAAAAAGTGAAGACGCTCATGGGGAAGGTGGATCTGGTGGTGTACAGCCTTGCCAGTCCGGTACGCAAAGATCCCGACAGCGATACCACATTCCGCTCCACACTGAAGCCCATCGGACAGACCTATACCGCAAAGAGCATTAATCCGCAGACCGGCGAAATTTCCGAGATCAGCATTGAGCCTGCCAATGAAGATGAAATCGAGCAGACCGTCCGGGTTATGGGCGGGGACGACTGGAAGCTCTGGATTGAAGCCCTGGAAAAAGCCGACCTGCTCACGGAAAACGTGACCACAATCGCCTATTCATATATTGGACCGGAGGTCACCAAAGCGGTTTACCGGGACGGCACAATCGGGCAGGCAAAGGCGCACCTTGAGCAAACCGCTCATGAACTCAACGACCAGCTGAAAAGCCGCGGGGGAAGAGCTTTTGTTTCAGTGAACAAAGCCTTGGTTACCAGGGCCTCGGCAGTCATACCCGTTGTCCCCCTGTATCTTGCGCTGCTGTTTAAGATTATGAAGGAGAAAAACCTTCACGAAGGTTGTATTGAGCAAATGTATCGTCTGTTCACTTCCAGACTCTACTCAAACACCCCTGAGACCGACGAGAAAGGCCGTATACGGATGGATGACTGGGAACTGAAACAAGATGTGCAGGACGAAGTAAACGCCCTGTGGCCGAAAGTGAACAGCCATAACATCAACGAACTGGGGGACCTGGAAACATACAATCGGGATTTTCTCAATCTCCACGGATTCGGCAGAGAAGATGTGGATTACGAAGCTGATATTGATACTCAACTACGTCTCTGATACATTAGCCCATCGCTATGACAATGGAAGCATTTATTCTCGGCAGCGGTGGCAGTATGCCCCTGCCGCACCGACATCTCACATCCATGCTCCTCCGGAGGGAAGGGGACCTCTTTCTCTTTGACGCCGGAGAGGGCACTCAAGTAAGTTTGCGGAAGCTGAATCTCCGCTGGAAAAGAATCAGTGCAATTCTGATCTCCCACACCCATGCGGATCATGTGACAGGATTACCGGGAATGCTCATGCTTTCCTCACAGGTGGACCGTCAGGAACCCCTCTACGTAATTGGTCCGCCCAGAATCCGGGAGTACGTTGAAGCCAGCAGAAAGATTCTGGAAATGTATATCAACTATGAAATCAGGGTAATAGAGATTCAGGATCCGGCAGTGCCCCAGGTGGTGCTCAGCGGTGAAGACTACCATATCAGATCATTTCCCCTCCGTCACACCAGGGTGTGTGTAGGATATTCATTCACGGAAAACGCCCGACCAGGAGTATTTCATCCCGAAGAGGCCCAGCGGCTGGGGGTTCCCAGGGGACCTCTTTGGTCCAGCCTTCAGCGTGGGGATGATGTGGAGCTTGAAGACGGACGAACCGTAACACCAACTCAAGTACTGGGGTCTCCCAGGAGCGGGAGGAAGGTCAGTTATGTAACCGATACGGCGTTTATACCTTCTATTATTGATGAGGTCAGGGACGCAGACCTTCTGGTATGTGAGGGTATGTTTGAAACCGCTTTGGCCGAAACTGCCGCGAAAAAGCGGCATATGACTGCCCGTGATGCGGGACGTATTGCCCGGGAGGCAGAGGTGAAGCAGGCGGGAATCATCCATTTTTCTCCCCGCTACACCGAAAAGGATCTGAAACTCCTCTTGAAAGAAGCAAGGGAGGAGTTCCAGTCCATGGTTCTCACACGGGATCGGCAGGTATTTTCCATACCCTACGATGAAATCTGACCGGTTTCCGGTCATTGAACCCCTTACCATCCAGAAAACCAAACATACTCAATCCGTGGAGGCGGTTAATGATTTCGCTGAATGATGTTCAGAAATCCTTCGGGAGTCTTCGTGCGGTTCAGAACATTAGCTTTGACGTGGGAAAGGGAGAAATTGTGGGTCTCCTTGGTCCTAACGGGGCTGGGAAAACCACGATTATGCGGATTTTGACCGGCTACCACTATCCCGATGGAGGCTCGGTTTACATAGACGGAATGGATATCCACAGCCGCTCCCGGGAGATTCAGCGCAGGATCGGGTATCTCCCGGAACATGCAGCGCTGTACCCCGAGTTATCAGTAAGGGAGCAGCTCGAATTTCATGCAAAGGCGCGGATTTCCAGTATCCGGCTGGTCCGGAAGGCGATGGACGCGGCAGTTGAAATCTGCGGGCTGGAAAACGTCTTTCACCGCCAACTCTCAGTTCTTTCAAAGGGATACCGTCAGCGGGTTGGACTTGCTCAGGCCATTTTGCATGATCCGGAAATCCTCATCCTGGATGAACCCACCAATGGTCTGGATCCTAATCAGATTAAAGATATTCGGGAACTTATCCGCCGTCTTGGCCGGAAAAAAACCATTATTCTATCCACCCACATTATGCAGGAAGTTGAAGCCCTGTGTAATCGGGTCCTCATTATGAATAGGGGGGAAATCGTTGCCCAGGGGGATTCAATCAGCATAGCCAGGGATTTAAAACATTCCGAAGCGTACAAAATACGTTTCAGGAATATCACTGTAGCGCTTCTTGATGAGCTTGCAAGCTGCGGGGAAGTGAAATATATCAGGCAAATTGACTCAAGCTCAACCAGCCCCATATATGAGGTTATGATGACCGAGGAAATCGTACAGGGCGATGAATTTCTGTTTTCATGGGCCGTGGATCGGGGGGTGATGATCAGGGAACTCACTCCTGTTCAACTCAGCATGGAAGATATTTTCGCCCGTCTCACTCAGGAGAAAATATGAAGCTCAGCTATTACCCCATTGCTTCATTAATGGGAAAAGAACTGCGGAGAATGCTCAACGCTCCCACAGCTTATGTTGCAGCCGTATTTTTTCTCGTTCTATCATCGTTTTGGTTTCTCAGGATTTACAATTTTCCGGCCCGGGATTATGCCTCCTTCCGGGAGTTTTTTGCCATGCTTCCCTTTGTTAATATTCTCCTGATTCCCCTGATGACTATGGGAGTATGGTCCGAGGAATATCGCAGCGGAACCGCAGAAGTTTTGCTCACCATGCCTTTCAGCGGATTTCATTTAGTTCTGGGGAAATTTCTTGCGGTGTATCTTCTATTTGCAATCATCGTTCTTCTGACCCTTCCCATGCTGCTGATTCTCAGTGCTCTGGGCGATGTGGCGTACGGTCCACTCTTCACCCAGTACCTGGGTGCACTTCTTTTAGGTGCCGCTTCCATTGCCTTGGGTCAATGGATATCCGGTCTGTCACGGAATCAGATCACTTCGGCCTTGGTCACTATTACTGTACTGCTCATGTTCACTATTCTCTTCCAGCTGCTGCAGCAGCTTTCATCCACCCCCCATTGGCTGGGAACAGTATTACGCTATTTCAGTCTTCAGTACCGCTTCGACAGTTTCTCCAAGGGAGTTCTGGATACACGGGATCTGGGTTTCTTCTTTCTGATGACGATTCTGTTTTTGTACGCCGATGGAATGGCGTTAAAAGTAAGGAAATGGAGCTGATATTATGACCTTCAAGAAATGTCTGCAGTTCGGTATGCTGCTTACCTTGATTATTTTTTTCCTCCTTGGTCTGATATTTCAGCAGTTCCATCTTCGGCTGGATCTGAGCCGGGATCAGATATTCAGTATCAGCAGCTATTCCCGGGAACTCCTCGGGGATTTGGATGATTCAGTTGATGTTTCCTATTATCTCTCACAGGGTCTGGTTTCCAGGGTCCCGGAGATTCAGGAGATATCCGATCTTCTCTTTGAATATCGTCGTTTGAGCCGGGGAAATCTCCAGCTGAGGATCATTAATACAGATAACATTGAGGCCGGCGATGAAAACAGCCCTGAAGAATTCGGCATTGTTCCCCGGGAACTGCAAATTTTCGAGGGCAATGAGGAAACCCGCACAACCGTGTACAGTGGAATCGTGATCAAATATCAGGATTCAATGGAGGTCATACCCCTGGTTCTTAACCCGGAGGGTCTTGAGTATGAAATCAGTTCACGTATCCTCGCTCTCAAGCGGGATACCCGTCCGTCCCTGGGCGTTCTTCTGGGTGGGGCCGGCGCAGAACCCCGGGATTATCAGTCAATGATTCAATACCTGAGTCAGTATTATGACCTTCAGATCTATTCCCCAGGAGACGCTCTGCCGCCATCCGCCGATGCTTTGGCGGTATTGGGATTCTCCGGGCTGAATGAGGGCGATCTGTTTGCCGTGGAGCAGTTTATTCTCAGAGGCAAGGGTGTGATAATTGCAGCCGAAGGTACCGTGGTAGACCTGGCACGGAATCTGGCTCCGGAGAATGTGAGTGATCATCCCATGCTGGAAATGCTGAATTCTTACGGAATCAGGATTGAGCCGGGCTGGGTGTTGGATTCCCAAAACCTGGAGATTCCGGTTCAGCGACAGCAGGGCAGAGTGATGGTGAATCAGTATGAGGAATATCCCCCCTGGCTGGGACTGACATCCTCAGATGTCCATCCCGCCCATCCGGTGACCGCACGATTTCAGGGCCTGGACCTTTTTTGGGCCAGTCCGCTAACTCTCTCTCCAGGGCTGGCGGAAGAACAGACGACCGTTCTACTGCGTTCCAGTTCAGAATCGGTGTATGCCCCTGAGCCGGTGAGTGATCCTGCCGCTGCTCCTGCCATGATGGCCCGGGCGGAGGATCAAAGAGGCGAGTATGCTCTTGCTGTGGAACTATCTGGTCCGCTCAGCGCCTACTACCCCTCTCCCCCGGACAGTCTTACCAGACGGGGTGTGAGGTACCCCCGGCTCCAGGATTCCGGGGAGGACGTACATGTGATTATTCTGGGTGACAGTGATTTCCCCGGGGAGCTGTTTCAGTCAACCGGGTCCAGCTATAATATTCTTTTTATGCAGAATTTGTTTGAATATCTCATGGGAGATGAGCAGCTGATGGAGCTGCGCAGCAGGGGACGACGGAATATGCGCCTGGATGCAGCTTCCTCGGATCTGGAATTCAGACGGATTGTTAGCCTGGCGTCGTTTACCGGTCTTGTCGCGGTTCCCGGCCTGGTAATTCTCTACGGATTTTTCCGTTTGATTCGCCGAAAACGACTCTCGTTTTCAAGATATATACCTGAGGGCCGCCATTATCCGGAACAGGGAGGCAGATAGAAACATGTCCATACTATCAGAAAACCCAATAGATACACCGGAAGCCAATACCGGCAGTTCCCAGTCTGCCATCCATACCCGTCAGGTTAAATCTTTGCTGTACAAAATGGTAATTATCGCCGCTCTCCTTCTGGTCCTCCTTGCGGGAAACATTCTCCGCAGGACAAACAGGACCCCGGATCCCGGAGGAGTGTATGAGTATCTCGAATCCTCCATCGATGCGGGAGCTATCCAAATACAGGGAGGAAGCGGGCACGGGGTGCGTCTTCTCCGGGCTTCCGATGGTGCATGGCTTGTGGAGGATTCTCTTACAGGGGAGCTGAGCCGGGGCCGTGAGGAGCGGATCAGCGCCTTCTTAAATGATCTCCTTTCCATGGAATTCAGCAGAACTGTGACTGAAACGGGTAATTTCTCGGAGTATGGACTTGAAATAAATACCGTTCTGAGCACTGACCAGGAAATGACCCCCGTAATTCTGACCATTTTCGATTCCCGGGAACGGGTCATAGAAACATTCATTTTCGGTTCTTACAGCCCGGATACATCGGAATTGTTTTTCCGCTTTGCCCGGGATTCAACGGTACATGCAGTTTCTCCGGATATTGGCTTTTATCTGAATCAGGCTCCACAGTATTGGGTTGAGCTGAGATTGTGGCAGCCCCTTCGGGACGGCACCACACGAACTGCGGATCAGTTTTACCGAAGCTACGCAGATGGCACAACCGCAGTCTGGACCCGGGAAGGGCGGCTCAACTGGAGTTCCAATGAAGGAGAACCGGTTGAAGATCCTTCAGCTGTCGGCTCAGCAGCAGCTATGCTTGTCAGGCTTGAGGCTGAGTCCGTATTCTCTGCACGGGGAGATGTTCCCCAAAGCGCGTATCCGGTGTTAACCGTCGGAGTGAACACCCTGGGCTCGGAGATACTGGAAGCAAGAATATACCGGCTGGATGAACCGGGAACGGGAGAATCTCCCCGTTATCTGGTGGAACCGGTGAGAGGACCATGGTTTACATCAGCTCAAGGGACAGTTCGTATACTGGAAATATCTGAAGAGGAGTTTGAACGATTTCTGGCAATCTGATATTTTTACCCGTGTTTTTATTGCTCACCGCAGAAAGGGGGAGATCTTTTTCAGCCCGGTGTTCCGCTGAGGTGAGCCCGGTACTTCCTGGGGTCGGCCTTGAATTGAATGAATCCGCCGTTGCCGGTATTGGCCATGGATGCCGCCCTGATCCCTTCTTTCATCAGCCTGTCCCCGCTCATGAGTCTTCCGGAACGGGTAGTGAGGCCAATGAATACATGTTCAGTATTGATAGATCCGTTATCGCAGATACGCTGAAAGCGCTCAATCTGTTTTACACATTCATCCTGGTTTTGGTTCGGCAGGATAATGCCGTAATATCCGGTTTGGATATGAAAAATCAAGTCTTCATACCGAAAACTCTTTAGAAGTTCCCGCTCGAAAGTGGAGAGGGCCGTGGAATCTTTCGTAAACTCCCTTCCCAGACGGAATACCGCAAACCCAATATCAGATTCATTCTCAGCGGAACGCTCAATTTCATTATTCAGCCGGAGTTTCATCAGGTCGGAGGGCCAGATCTCATTCTCCCCCGCGGAAAAATCCCGTTCCTTTTTTCGACGGGGAGGGTGTTTCCGTGCCGGCTGCTGATGCTGCTGCTCCGTTTCTCCCGTTTCTGCACCTTCAGAATTCCCCATGTTCTGTGATGAAGTTTCCGAAGGACCAGGATCGGGAGATTCCTCCTGAATGCCGGCTCCGCTGTACTCGTATGTCTGTTCTTCCCTGTTCCGATGAACCGTAATGCTGATAATCAAAAAAATAATGATAAACAGGCCGTATCCGGAAATCATGTACAGTAAATTTTCCCCTATCGGGCGGAGATCCGAAGGGGATAATACCTGGTAGATAACCGCCGCCTTCTCCCCGGAAGTCCCGGGGATTGGAGTCTCCAACAGTTCTTCATAAATTCCGTTGTATGTGAAAAGTGGGGTGCCCCTGAGTGATGAGGGATCCCCTGGAATCTTTTCCACATAAGATGACGAAGCACTCCAGAGCCCTTACAGGCCCTTTTCGGGGGAATAAATGGCCGCCATCTTTAATTTGGGATTTCCCGGGGGTGATATCAGCTGACGGAGAATGTTCTGTCTGCTCCCTCCGGCTGCGAGAGCCGATTCAATATCCTGATTCATGTGTTGTTGAATTCGCTGTATATTGTCCAGTCGTATCGCACTGAGCATTATTATAAAAAACGTAAGAATGGTGATGAAAAACAGAATAGTTATACTGGTGAATATCTTATGGAGTCTGGAACTCATAGCATCATTATATGGGAGATTCGCCGAGTTGCAAACTGAATAACACGAAAAACTGAATGTGAATCAATTTTCTCATTATTTCCCAGCATATGGTACATGAGTGGAAGAACAGGAATGAATATGTGCTGGAGCCTTCCAGCATCCCCTTCGCTGTATTGGCCGTTCAGGAATCGCCGGCAGTCTTCTTCCGTTATTTGATTCAATGCCGAGGCATAATCCCTAAATGACGCACCCGATTGGTATTTTTTGGAATAGGTGGTCGTGGAATGGGAGGTTACAGAATCGGAAGTTCCGGAGTGGGTGGTTACAGATTGGGAGGCAGAGGGAAACGGGTTCAGGGTGTATGACTTTGCAGAGCGCTGAAGGGTTCCCTGAATATTCATTCCCTGTTCAAATTCTCTTCTGTATGCCTCAAAACGGGGACTTGAGTAGGCGTGGCCTGACTCTTCCCGTTGAAATACGTTTTCTCCGTTCCCGGAAACCAGTTGAAAGAAATGATCTTCAACCGGATTCAGCCGGTTAGCGTGCTGTCCGGTCCAGATGTGTTGATAGCTTCCCCGGGCATATGCCGCACCTCCGGGATAGCGGAAATCCAGACCGTAGAAGCGGATTCGGGATGCTCCCATTGCCAGGGCTGCAGCTCCCGCGCTTCCTCCAACCTGAGTAAAATGGAAGGGAAGGGGGAGGATGGAAATATCCGAGAAAAGTCCGCTGTGAACCATTGGGTGAGCCGTGGAAATGAAGGAAAAACTGCCGGTGTAGAGGCGAAGTATAGCCGGATGAACCCCCGGGTCGCATAGCAGAATACCTTCCTGTCCTGGTATATGATGAAGAAGGCTGAAATACTGGGGATCTGTGGAAACCACTGCATCGGGAACCACTCCCCGTGCAATCAGGGGCGGAAGGGCGGAATCCACGGCAATTACCACAGTTGGGGGCTCCTTTCCTTGGCGCTGCTGTGCAAGGTTGACACGGTCCAGAAAGTGATCCAGCCCCGGGCCAGCTCCCAGCACGGCGACCTGCTTACCTGCCACCATAGTTCTCAGCTTATCCAGAGGAGTAGCCAATCCAGTGGAATTTCGGTGGGAGGTTTCATTCAGCTCTCTCATTGAATAAAATGCGGTGTTTCGCAGCATGTTCAAAAACCACATTTTTCCGAAGCGTTTTTGGGTCAGGTAATCCGAATGGATCTCATCAAGGCTGTGTCGAATACGCAGGCGAATGCCGTTGAACAGTTCCTCCATGGCCCGCTCCAGGGGAGGAAGACTGAATAGATCCAGGCGTGGATGAAACAGCGGACGGTAACTGTTTTTCAACATCAGATCAATCTGCTCTAAAAAATCTTTCGCAGGGCGTCCATCACGGTAATCTGCCCGGCAAATCAGAACATCCTTTCTCCCGGCTATTTCTTCCCGCTTCTCACGGCAGTCAGGGGCGTTGAAAATAAAACTGTCGGGGATAATGAGCAAGATGCGGCGTCCAGGGTCCTGGGGAGGAATATGATACAGTCCCCCGGCCCCGATTATGATCAGGTAGTTGGTTCCCTTGAATTGCCGGTTTATCCGCTCAGTTTCTCTGGAGGGGTCTCGCATGGAGTGAACTGCACTGAAGGTTCCGGAACTGAGAAACCCCGGGACCGGATACCCGTTGCGCGATTGCCGCCACTCATGGAAAAGCTTTGGTTTGAACAGGAGGGGCTGGCTGTTTGCGGTTGAATTCGGGGTATTCACTGGCTCTCTCCCTTCAAATGTGAATGCGGGTCCTTCCTTCCCTCCGGGCTCTTCTGTTCCAGCACCCTGCGCAAACAGTTCGCTTCATCCTCGCCGGATAGCCAGCTGGCATGGGCGTTTTTCAACTCTATTCCTTGTGAATATAAAAGCCGATGCATCACCTGTTGGGAATGAGAGTCAATGGTATGGGGATGCTCAAAAAAACCGGTACTGCTATGGTAGCGGGTAAACAGACGGTCATATTCTGCATGAGTTGGAGGGGGAGCAATCCCGCAGCCGGAAATTGATGCCGGTGGAGGAGATGAGGGAAAGGGGGGCGAACGTTCAAGCATTTTCCATGCTTCCGCCAGTGATGTAACCTCCGGAGTATTCAATACCCTACCGGTATTTCTGAGCCGGTATAGCCCGGACATCCGGGAGAGATGTGTCTCAAACCATTCAGCGTAGACATCCAGTTGATCCCCTCTAGTGCGGAGAAAAAGTTCATGTTCAAGAGGTCTGGTGCGGGAGCAGCGGGATACAATGAATTCATCGAAGCTGTGGGGCCGGCAGTGGCTCCTGCCCTGCCGATCTGTGAAGTCCGCCCCAAGAATGATGCAGCTACCCCGGTAATTTTGTGTGATCTGATCCAGTGCGGTAAACAGCACAGAACCCCGCTCGGGAAAACTTTCCAGACTGCAGCCTTCCTGTTCAAAGGGCATTCGGAGTGAAAATGGAACTATACGGTCCCGGAATCGTGAGAAAAGACGCTGAGGGATTGCTGCGCTCATGGAAATGTGAAGAGCGGCGGAGGGCGGTGCATGGTTCAGGTGGACACCCGCCCAGTATCCACCGTCAATGCTTACAACAGTATCCACCGGTATATTCCAGTGCTGCAGTGCTCTGAGAGCTGAAGGAAGTGCCCATATTTCCGGCCGGAAGGAGAGGTGCCCATTTGCAATGTATTCCTGCAGAAGCGGCAGAGATGCTTCCAGGCTGGGACCGGACGCGCACAGAATAATTCCCCGGCGTTGGAATTTCCGGGGTACCGTGGCCGGGCCGGGCATATTGAGACCAGGGATCTCCCGGGAAGAATTGTGCTTCCGGGAAGAAGAAAGACGCTGAAGATTTCTCCGGTAGTTCTTCATCCAGAGGGGCCCGAAATACATTTTTGTCTGCAGCTGTTTTTGAGATGACCACATGATCTCCCCGATCTTTTTCATCAGTGCGTCATTGCCGGGAACGTGACGGGCACCGGGCCAGGGGATTACCAGGGAGTTCATCATTCGCAGATCCTCAACAGCGTACTCAAGAATAGTCAGTTCTTTCCCGGAGATCTTGTCTGGAGATGAAAGGGCGAACACCGGACCGGTGAAAAATTTTAACCGTTCCGGCGAATGGTCCCGAACGGCATCCAGAAGGACAGAGTCGCTGTACACCCCGAGAACAATGGCCCGGGGATAGTGCCGTACAATAGTTTCCGCAAGATAACCCAGCCCCGGATTCACGCAGATCACATAAATGGGACGGCCGGTATCTACACGGGAGGATATACCCGAATTGCCAATGGCTTCCCGGGCTATACGCTCCGCCTCTTTCCGGGGATTACGCCGGCTGTGAAGATACCCGGAGTCGCTGTGTATGGAAAAATCACCGCCGTTCAGCGGTATTATCCTGTAGGAACCCACTGGCGTACTCAGGACCGCCGGGTCATATGCCGGAGAATATGTTCAACCTCCTGAGGTTGAAACTCTACGAACTGTATTCCCGGAAGCTCAGTGGAAAATGCCTGTTGGATGGAAAATTCCAACTGCTCCTTAATAAGTTGGGGATCGATATCTTCGATATCGCTGAAGAGGATGTAAATATAATCGGAATCTGAAGTAACGGCACCGTCTTCCTGTACAATGCTCCCGATAACCCTCATTGCATCAAGGGCTACCCGTTTCTCCAGAGCATCCGGAGAGGCCTGTAAAAGGCTATCGAGAATTTGCTGCAGCTGGATTCCGAGAATGAGTGAACTCTCATTTTCCAAAGCCTGCTGCAACAGACCGGGAAACTGATTCATGCTTACAATGAAACGTGGGCTGATATTATTGAGCAGAATGGTCCTGCTGTTTTCAAGCATCTTCCCCAGCGCTTCTGCGAGGGTTGAGGTCATAATAGAAAGGGTTTCATCACCCAGGGAAAACAGCGGGGTCTTAAAAAGTACACACAACCCGGTTTCCCCTTTTCCCATTGGAATGACCATCAGTTCTTCCAGCAGTTCGGCCTCACGGATAGATAAATGAAGTTTCCATTGTTCAAGTACCCGCGGGTCACGGATTCTCCCGGGGACTGCCATACTTTTCACGTCTTTCGAGTCAATCCGGAGCTTTTGAAGGCTGTCGAAACTCAAACCGCTTGCTGAGTAGGGAATGAGGGTGTCCTCCGCATGATCCTGAAGCAGAAGGGCTCCCTGCTGTATTCCCAGGAAATCCCGTAAAATACCCCATGCCATATAGGGTGCTTCGAAACCCCGGGGAATGCTGCCCAGTCCTGCAAGAACCTGGGGAATCAGTCGTCCGGCCTGTGGGCTGAAATCATCTATCGCATCGTCAGCCGAATGATCTGTTTTGTCATAGACAGTATTATCAGTTTGAGCACGGACTTGGTCACTATTGTCACTGTGGGCGGAAGATTTCTCCCCGTTGAGGTTATCGGATGTGGTTTCAGATTCATGGGACTGTTTCTCAGAAAGGAAAAAATCATTGTCATTTTCTTCGTCAGTCGGTATTTCGTCGGCCAGGTGTATTTCGTCATCCGGTATTTCGTCTGCCAAATGTATTTCAGTAATGGCATCAAGATCGTTCTTTGGTAAAACCTCCTCATCGCCAATGAGAATATCGCCATGGGCGGGCAGGGGGACAGAGGAATTGGGATGATCGGGAAACTGAAGCTCTACGAAAAGTTCATCATCTTCCGCCTCTCTTTCGGGAGCGGTGGCATTCAAAGATTGAGCCGGAGCAGATGAGGGTGTCTGAGAGAGATTGCCGTGATAACCCTGTTCTCGAAGTTCACGGGCCCTCTGGAGCAGCCCACCCCGATGTTCGGAGTGAGCTGTTTTACTCTGATATTCTTTCACTCTGGCAAGAAGCCCCATGGATTAGAGCCCCAGATCTTCGAACAGCTTCTGGTAGGTGGCAAAATGCTCTGACTGAGCAAACTCTTCAATTTTTTCTTCCGGAAGATTTTCCAGTAGTGAATCCATATACGTAAGAACGGCCTTCAGCTCATGCTTTAATTCGCTTGTAAGCTGATGGTCTTCCCTTTGAGCCGGTTCCGATAGTTGTTCCGAATCCTCAGAGATATCCAAGACTTCTGGTTCGCTGAAATCCTCAGTTCCTATTTCATGGGCATCTTCAATTTCTTCCAGATTCAGCTCCTCTACGGGTTCGTCCTCCGTAAGGTCTATATCCATCTGTGATTCGGATTCCTGATCACCCATAAGCATTGCTTCTTCATCGGCACTTAATCCTTCAGAAACAGAAGCCTCTTCAGATTCCGATTCAGGATTTTCCTGGAAGTCATCTTCAATGTCCGATTCAGTGACTGTCTCAGCCTCAATTTCTCCGTCAACCGGACTTTCGTCTTCATCACCGATTTCGGGGATTTCCAGTTCCATGTCTTCCAATTCATCGCCGGTATAAAGCTGAATATCATCACTGTCATCTTTTAGATCATCAATTCCGGCAAGTTCTTCTTCAATATCCAGCTCGGCCATTGCCTGAAGCTCATCATCACTTCCCCCAAAGGGATCTTCTTCATCACCTTCTATGGATATTTCTGTCACCTTGTTCTGATCAGGTGAGCTGTCTTCGAATGCCCCTGCTGCTTCTTCTTCATCGGGGGAGGCCGTTGCCTGTCCGCTCTCTTCGGTGAACTCAGCGGTGTTTAGAATATTATCCAGTTCATCTCCGGTGAGAGCGATGGTTTCATCTTCATCTTCTCCGGCGAAGAAGCCGCCGTGAATATCTTCTTCTGTCGGGGCCTGTGCTTCAGGATGATCTGCTGCTACAGGTTCACCGGCATTTTCCAATGCTGCTTCATGAACGGATGCTGCTGCAGCGCCTGCAACGGCTCCTGCTGCGGCTCCACCCCCTCGAAGGCGGTGGAGTTCAGCTCTCAGGTCGGTCAATTCGGTCTTAATGGCGGAAAGTTCGCTCTCAATACTTGCCAGTACTTTATTTTCGTCCCCGCCGGTATCTGCTTCTTTGCTGTTTCGGATCGCTTCATCAACCATAGATGTTTCGGTGGGTTCCGACTCTGCCGGTTCTGTAAGGCTGTCAGAAAAAGCGGCAACATCATCAAAATTCTCTGCATTATCCCCGGGATCCTGTGCTTTGGATGTCTCATCTTGAGCGTCCACTTCCAGCTCATCCAGTTCCAGTTCATCCAGCTCCTCAGAATAATCGCTGTCGGGAAGGTCGTCCAGGCTTACCACATCATCTTCTGCGCCTGGAAGAGATGAATCTTCAAGTTCGCTCTCGTAGGAGCTGCCCGATTCACCTTCAGACTCGTACTCTGCAGTTTCATCTAGGGGCTTCTCCTCAAGGGTGAAAGCGTCATCATCGCTGCTCGAAAAATCCAGCAGCTCTTCGTCCAGATCGATATCTATATCGTCTGATTCCATTTCGCTGCGCAGAAGGTCTTCTTCGTCGTCAAGTTCCAGGAAATCTTCATCCTGCTCCGGTGGCTTGAGAGCTTCTTCAGCATTCTCATCACCTGCTGCGGAAGCGGGCTCATTGGAGAATATATCATTATCCGGGAAGTCATCATCCTCAGAGGGCCGGGTTTTATCCATGAACTCATCGAGACTGATTTCCTGGAGAACATCGTCGGAACCGTCATCGTCCAACTCATCCAGGGCTTCCAGATCACCGGGGAGAGATTCATCCGCCGATTCAACTTCAAGATCCGATTCCATTTGGTTTTCATCGGATTCACCGGAATCGGGTTCGGGAATGTCAATTTCATCATCCAATTCCGGAATGGTAATATCGTCAAGGTCATCATCCAGATCGGGAATGACTATATCGTCAGGTGTCTCATCCTCTTCGAAGGCAACATCGTCCCGTTGTTCGTCCAGGTCGAGTTTCATCTCATCTTCTTCGAGATAAATGGTCTGGTCATCCTCATCTTCATCAGACAGACTCAGGCTGATTTCCTCTTCCAGACCTTCAAGGTCGTTCAGGGCGTCATCCAGGGCCTGGGATTCGCTGTCGCTCAAAGTTTCTTCAGGTGCAGAATTGTCGCCGGAGACCTGGATATCGGGTTTGACGGGAATATCATCTGAATCGTCTATCGAAAAGTCAGGATCGTCGTCCAGACTGAATGTGTCCGATTCATCATCTCCGTAGGATTCCTCCAAATTACCCAGCAAATCTTCCTCATCGGGACTGAGATCCACGGGAGTATCCGGTTCCTCCGGATTACTTTCATCTTTAGTTGAGACGTCTTCCTGTGCAATGGTATCCGCCTCAAGATCCAGAAGCTCGGGGTCCGAAGGCTCATCTTCCACATCCTCAGGACCGGCTTTTACAAATACACCATACTCATTGAGTTCATCATCGAGATCATCTAATTCATCAAGTTCCAGGTCCATATCCATGTCCTGAGCGTTATTTTCATCAGCCATCGGCGATCTCCTGGTCGTTCGATCGGTAGTAGTCTAGCAAAAGTATCGGCCGAACCGATTAAAAAGTTATACCTAATTTAAATCTACAGCATGGACTTGTGGCTGTCAATGTTGGAGATCAAACGGTATTGAGGCCTTAAGATTTCCGTTCCTCATACCGTTAATTGAAAGGATATGAAAATGCTCCGGATACTAATATCCATATTCAGCGGCATCGTTGCCTATCTGCTTCTTCTGGCACTGTATGGTCCTCACAGCCAAGCCAACTTTCAGGAGCTGGATCATTTCCGGAAATCCCTTGCAGACAATATAGCTCAGATCAGGGAAAAAGGGGAGTATCTGGAGGTATATTATTACCAGCTTCGTGATCAGGAAGATGCTCTCATCAGAGAGGCTCACCGGCTCGGCTTACTATTTACCGATGAACGAATGCTCCAGCTCAGGGATGCTTCCCGGGAAATTCCGGCTATGAGTCCTGGACAAACGCTTGCATACCATCAAGCTGAAAATACCCAAAGGATTCGGATAATCCGCAGTGTTTCCGTGGCGGTAAGCATGCTGGTTTTCTTTCTCATGCTTCTTATCCCCGTATATCCTCCGGAGGAAGGGCTGAAAGCCGGTGTTCCAAAAACTGATACAAATTCACAGCCGGGAACGGTGGGCAGCGATTTTGACATGAGTCATTCGATGCGTATCCATCTTGCGGCCCGGGAATAAGTATTATCCACCCTGCTGATCTGACCGTCCTCAATAAAAAAATAGGATGTGAATTTTTCACCGATAAGGTTGTCACCGCTGCTGCTGAGACGGAACTCCCAGCTCATGGGCCGGGCAAGATCCACGATTTGGGAGGCGATTGAATAGGGGAATAAGGGCAGATAGAGCTTAGGAGCATTGGGTTCATCCTGTCTGATTCTGACCTTTTCTTCCTCAATAACCACACGGAGACGCATACCGTCATTTCCGGCCAATTCGGCGTACGCCGTGCCGTCACTTTCGATAATCACATTCCCAATACCTGTGTCACCTTCCCAGGTGCCGCTAATTCCGTTCATTGTGGGTCTGCGCCATTCCTGGTCGGACCCGGATTGGGACTGTACACCCCTGGCTATTCCGGTGGACGACCCGGATTCATCTTCAAAGCCGAAGAGACTGCGAACACCCCGTCTGACTCCCGATACCGCATCCTCGAATCCGGCGAAATCCGATGAATTTGCCAGGAGCAGCTCTCCACTGGTCCTGCTGTAAATATGAAGATCCAGATATATGCGCTCGCCGATTCTGTTTATTTCTCCGATAATCACTCCCCTGGATTGGGGCGGGGCGGCGTCCGGATAATTCTGAAGGAAGGCTCCTGCATTTTCTCCGAAAGGAAAGGAACTGTTGAAACGTGAAGTATCGTCAATGGGAATAATACGATAGTTCTCAGCCTGTCCAATTTCCAGAAGGTGGCTGGTAATCCTGTTTTCCAGGACGGTAATTTCCTCCGGGCTGAAATCTTCCTGGTCGCTGAGCAGTCCGGCGAAGGCGAAACTGATTCTGGAGCGGGGAATTTGTGCGGAAAGCCGTTCGGGAAGAACAAATCCGCTAAGCAGCATGAGGCTGAGTATGTAGAAAAGTGCTTTCCTCATAAAATAACTCTACTCCCCGTGGTGTGAAAAATCCATTCCCGACGGCTTTTTTGAAATACAGACAGTCGAACAGCTCAGAGCCCCACAGCGGATCTGAGCAGTATAGTCGACCTGAGCCGTTCAGTCGACCTGAGCCGTTCAGTCGACCTGAGCCGGGTGAAAGTCCCGACGGGATCAGGCATCAAGCGCTCATTCGCGGACCCTGCGCACCTCATAATAATACCGTTTTTCTTCCGCATCGCCCATACTGAACGCTTTTCTGGGCAAGGCTCCATGCTTAATTACATATGAGAAAAGTTCTTCACGGGGTATCACATTGAAAAACACTGCAATTCGGTCATCCGATTCCCCGCATATGGACTTAGTATGCTCCCAACCATGGATAAAATCGATCTTTCCCCGGGAACTCTCTGCTTCAACACGGTGAAAGGTCCGGTCCACAATTGCAGGAGCCAGTTCACTCCGGGAATTAGGTACATGGTACCACCTTCCTTTCGTGTAGGCTACTGCATCATTTTGACTGTCTTTGAGAATCTGCCGTGCCTTTTTTTCATTATCCAGCTCAATAGGTTTGTGTCCTGTTTCTTCCTCCAGCGCGTGAAAAAATGACCCGCTGTCGGTTTGAAAAAGGCATCGGTGAATGGGTTCAAATTGAAGTCCGGGACTGTATATATTCACCAGCTCAGCCAGTGCAAAGCGGGAAGGGTGGTCCTGAATATCCTGGAAGCTTCCGCCGTTCTCCAGATGGTCTTTTTTCAACTCTTCCCAGACCGCCTTGGCGGTGGCCAGGCTGTGATTTCCATCACCCATTGCGAAGGGAAGTGGCGTATTGCTGCCATAGCGTTTCTGACTTGTTTCGGGATCGGCAAGAGGTTCCAGCCTGGCCAAAATATCATTAATTATTTCCGGCTGGTCGATCCAGTATCCTTTCAGATGTCCGCCTTCGAGCATCAGGTCTATATTGTAGATGGTTTCAAGATTATCGCTTTGTTCCTTAAGACCTTCGATGATGCTTGCACTCCGATCATCAATGAGAATCATAATATGGGGAAGCTCAAGCTGGGCTTTCTTTCGAATTCTGATTCTGGGTGGGAGGCGGTCAAGAATGGTTCCCTCAGTGGCCCGAATCGGGCTGCTGCTGTCTGCAGAGTAATCGTATTTTTCAAGATCAACCGCCAACACCAGACCTTCTCTCAATCCGGATGCCCGGGTGTGCCGCTGCACATAAACCCATCCGCGTCCCTTGCTTTTTAGCACCCCTGAATCCAAATAGGATTTCATTGCCCCATGAATCCTGGAAATACGCTCGTCCCCGTTATCCTCGTCCAAATATACTTCAGGATACACCAGATCCAGGGTACTTGGACTGTCGCCCCTGTAATCCTCTACCTTTTTCCAGTATCCAGGATCGGACGTATGTTGATCGCAGGCGATGACCGCCCATTTATCCTGGGCAATATCTTCCCGGGGAAGCAGAATTTCCGGGACCTGCAGGCCCAGTTTTTCCAGTGCTGATTCATTAATTTTCATGTGGCCGCCTTGTAATTGATGTTGCTTGAAGAAGCATATTCAGATTATCCCACATCATCAAGGGTGCTTGCTGGAAACGGGGGCCCAATACCTTCGTACCCTTGCTGAAGTCTCCGAGACTTCTGTGAGATTTTCCTTGCATGCTCATTGAATCACTCCCTATAATTCAAGCTATGAATTCCGGCAGCAGTTCCACCATTCACCTTGATGTACAACCCCTGGCACCCACTCCCGAGCTTTTCCTGAGAAGCGTTCGCCGGATCCTGGATTCTCCTTATGTAAAACCCCGGGAGTATGTGTCCCTTCATCTTACTCCGGTTTTTCCGTTTCAGGACAGAGATGACGGTCTGGCATACGACGAGAAGCTGTTTTCCCAGTTGTTTGCATTCGGGGATCGGATTGGGGTGCGAATCTACCTGGATCATCCTTTTTGGATACCCGGCAAACAAGACTGGCGGCTGGGGCTGGACGAACGGGGGGAGGATGCGTTTCCCTTTTTATCCGCCCGCTTAAGCGAGACGATTTCCGATATTCTCAGTCTTTCAGCGAAAGGGATCAGGGCAGTGGAACTGATGTGCGAATTATCACCATCAATCAGGGAAAAAATTGAGGACAGGCTCCGTGAAGATATTCCCGATTCGTCATTGGAAATCCATTGGCTCCAACCGGGATCTCCGGAAAAAAGCATTTCCCCCGGCAAAAGCGGGTTGATCCCCATTCTTCCCGGGAAACTTTGGCTTGAGCAGCTCAGTGAACTGGAAATCCATGATATCTGTCCTGAACAGGTTATGAACCGGATACACGATTCCCAATACCCCGGTTTTCCCCGGCTGCGTGCTGCCTGGACCCGGTGGATGGATTCAATTCCCGGAGGGCTGTTTCAGGATTCCGCATCATTGATTAACAGACTGCAGAGGGGATCCTCCCGACATCTGTGGCCGTTTTCCAGCGTCCAAACAGCTGTGAATGACTGGAGCAACGGGGACGGCATAATATCCAGCTTCAGGGAGCTTGAGGAGGAGCTGAACCGTTCCATCAAACACTTCACTGAAGATGCATGGTATGAACGGTTTATGATGACCCTGAATCTGGTTCAGAAGAGAATTCTTCAGACTCAGGGATTGGGCTGAACTTCCTTTCTGACAATGTATCCTTCGCTGATTTCTGCGGAGCTTTGTATTTCATAGTACTTTCCGTGATCAGCCTGCTCAACGGCCTCGCCGTCCCGATTATAGATGACGAAGTCACTCTCACTAATGAACAGAATATTGGGTCCGATATACTCAAGAATATCATCCCTGCGAATCTGATTTTTCACATGGAGAATGTGACGCCCAGGGCTGAGTTCGGCACCTATGGTTCCCAAAAACATGTGACTGCGGGCATAGCTTATCTCATTGGGTTTGCTGATTTCTTCGCTGCCGAAGTAAAAGCCGGTGGAAAACTCCCTGTGGCTCACCTTATAGAGTTCCTCTCTGAAGGGCCGGGTATCGTTCGCCGAAGTCAGGTTGCTGTCGGCGCCGCTCACCCTGTCAATCTCCTTGCGGTATGCCCGGGTGACCATCGCGGCATAGTAGAGGGATTTCATCCGTCCTTCAATCTTTACACTGTCCACCCCTGCATCATAGAGGTCCTGCATGTAATCAATCATGCAAATATCTTTGCTGGACATAACGGTCGTAAAACCTTCCCCTTCCATTACCGGGTAATACTCTCCAGGCCGCTTTTTTTCTTCCAGAGCCATGGACGCTTCTTCCACTAGGCGGTAGTTCCATCGGCAGCTGTGGCTGCAATCCCCCTGATTTGCGGAGCGGCCGGACATCCAGCTGCTTAAAAAACAGCGTCCCGAATAGGCAAGGCACATGGCTCCGTGGATAAAGGTTTCAATTTCCAGTTCGGGAACCTTCTTCTTCAGCTCAGCGATCTCATTAAGGCTGAGTTCCCGGCCCGGGATAATCCGGGAGAACCCCATGTCTGCATACATTTTTGCAGCCTCACTGTTAATACAGTTTGCCTGGGTTGAGAGGTGGTATTCCATTCGGGGGAAGCGCCGCTTCAGAAGGGGAAGTGCGCCGATATCCGATATAATAAATGCGTCAAAGGGGTACTCGGCGAAAACGTCCAGATTCCGTTCCAGTTCCGCCAAGTCGGTATCATGGAAATATATGTTCAAGGCGGCATACAATTTCCGAGCGCCCTTCATTTCTTCAATCCGTTTGCCGTCGCCGCCATCGAAGTTTTCCGCCCGGGAGCGGAGACTGAAATTTCCTACGCCGATATAGGCGGCATCGGCACCGTAGCGGTACACCGTTTCAAGTTTTTCTATATTTCCCGCAGGGGCAAGTAATTCCATTGCAGCTATGTATCACAGGTGCCGAACTAGGTCAAGCTTGAAGAGGTTCAGGTCCGTAGATGTTCCCTGAACTCCTCTTTCGAAGCCTGATAAAATTCCAGGAGATACTGCTGGATTCCCAGAAAAAACCTGTCTTGGAGAGTCACCGCCGCATCTCCTATAAAGCGAAAATGCCATGGCTCATAGCTATAACCGGTAATCTCCTCGTAGCCGTCGGGGTATGAAAGGCTGAAGCCGAAATCCCCTGCATTCTGTGCAAGCCATAAACCTGCCGGATGGGTGGCGAATGCCGGCGTCACCGAGCCGAAATCGATGGTGGTACCCAGCTGATGCTGGCTGGTGCCCGGGCGGGCACTGACCCGCTCCGCTTCTTCAATACCCAGATTATCCACATGTCTCTGGAAAAGGCCCTCCTGGTATTCGTAGCTTCGGTAGGAGCTTGAAAAGTCCAGGGTAATGCCGTCCAGGCGCGCAGCTTCAACCATGGCCATCACCATGGGCATAATGGAACGGCGGAGACTCAGGTCATTCCTGTTGAGAACGAGATACGAGGAGTATTCATTCAGGGATACCAGGTCCCCGGGGACATAATCTGAGGGAAGACTGTTTTTTTTGTCCGCCAATACGTAGAGCATGGGATCAGGATTGGTGAGCATGGAGTGAAGGTAGTCCAGAAAAATAGCGGGTTCCGCAACAATGCTCTCATACATCCGCTGCCGGGTTTCCCCGGAGGGTTGGGTATTCATGGCTTCCAATCCCCGGCCTACCAGGCTTCGAAAATCCGAATCGTTAAGGCTGAAACTGGGGTGCAGAAATTTAGAGCCAGCTTCGGCTGATTCAGGGGATTCTGAAGCCGATTGTTCTGTATTCAGCCGATCTTCCGTTGGAACCTGAGCATCGGTTTCAAGCTGATCCCCCGGCCCGGCTTCGCCGTTACTGGGAAGGGGAAGTGAAGTTGAATACCGGACCCCGGCGAACAATCCGATCAGGAGGGCCCCCAGAACCAGGAGGCTTGTACCGGTTATGCTGACCACTCTCCGCAGAAATGTGATCTTGTTGGCTGTATTGGAACGTTTTCGGGATTTTCTCATATGCTGATATTCCTGCTCGAACAATGTGGCTGCCCCCGGGATCTGTCAGGGGCATATGGGTAACCATATATGACAACTACTTCTTTGGAAAGAGAATCTCCAAAACTTCTTCCATATGTTCTACGGGATAAAAGGTGATCCCCCGGGTAATGTGGTCGGGGATTTCTGTGAGATCCCGTTCGTTGGCTTTGGGAATGATAATTTCCTTCACTTTTGCCCGTTTTGCGGCAATGGTTTTTTCTTTTAATCCGCCGATTGGAAGAACAGAACCGCTGAGGCTCAACTCTCCGGTCATTCCCAGCCGTTTGCGGATTTTTTGGTTCTTTACCAGGGAGAGAAGGGCACTTGCCATGGTGATACCCGCACTGGGACCGTCTTTGGGAGTTGCGCCGGCGGGGATATGAATATGCACCGTATGATCACTGAAGAATCCTTCCGTGTCTTTTTGATCTTCCAGGGTTTTCTTCACCCAGGTGTATGCAATATTTGCAGATTCCTGCATCACTTTTCCCATTTGACCTGTGAGCTTAAAACTTTCTCTTCCTTTGGTGGCCACAGTTTCGATAATCAGGGTATCGCCCCCGAAATTGGTCCAGGCAAGTCCGGTGACCATTCCCGGTTTCAGAATTTTTCGGTCCTCTTCCCGGAAATAGGGTTGGCCCAGATAATCGGGCAGGGTTGATTCGTCAACCTCCACCGGAGGCTCAACTTCCTCCATGACCAGCTTGGTGGCAATTTTTCGGTTAATTTTGTTCACTGCCTTTTCGTAGTTCCGCATACCCGCTTCCCGGGCATAACCTTCGGCGATTTTCTGTAAGGCGTTTTTCTTAAAGCTCACTTCTTTTTTATCCAGGCCGTTTTTCTCCAGGCTTTTGGGAATTATATATTTTTTGGCTATTGCAACTTTTTCCTGTGCGATATATCCGCTCAGCCGGATCACCTCCATCCGGTCAAGGAGGGGGCGGGGAATGCTGTCCAGGGTGTTGGCCGTAACAATAAACAGAACCTGACTCACATCGAAGGGTAAATCCAGGTAATGATCCCGGAAACTGATATTCTGTTCGGGATCCAGAACCTCTAACAACGCCGAGCTGGGATCCCCCTGGAAGCTTGCCCCCAGTTTATCAATCTCATCGATCATGAACACCGGATTCTTAGATTTTACAATCTTCAATCCTTGAATGATTTTTCCCGGCATGGCACCCACATAGGTACGTCTGTGGCCTTTTATTTCTGCTTCGTCTCTCATTCCCCCCACCGAAAACCTGAAGAATTCTTTGTCCAGTGAACGGGCTACAGATTTTCCGATGCTGGTTTTCCCAACTCCCGGGGGACCGACCAGCAATATTATTGAGCCCTTAAAATCTTTCTTCTTTTTATGTACGGCCAAAAATTCAAGAATACGCTCCTTTACATCCTCAAGACCATAATGATCTCTATTGAGAATTTTCGAAGCTTTTTTCATATCGATTTCTTTCTGCTCAGGATCATTCCAGGGGAGACTGACAATCGTATCCAGATAATTCCGGGTTACATGATAATCTGAAGTATTCGGATCCATAAGGCTGAACTTATGCAGTTCTTTCTCCACCTGTTCCCTGACATCATCGGGCAGCTGGAGATCTTCAATGGCTTGCTCAAGACGGTTGAGTTCTTCGCTCTTTCCGTCAACGGCTATTCCCAATTCTTCTTTGATTGTTTTCAGCTGTTCTTTGAGGAAGTACTCCCGTTGGCTTTTCTCTATTTTTTCATTGATTTGACTTTGAATTTTCTTTTGCAGGCGGAGAAGTTCCTTCTCATTTTTCAGAAATACCAGCACCTTTTCCATCCGATCCTGGATATTGAGGGTTTCTAATACTCCCTGCTGCTCATCCCGGTCGATATTCAATATTGAAGTGATAAAATCGGCGATTTTTCCCGGATGATCAATATTCACCATATTTAGGCGCATCTCTTCAGAAAACAGAGGATTCCCCTCGGATATCTGTTTGATCTCAGTGAGAAGGCTTCTGGCCATAGCCTTGATTTCGTTGCTATCCTCGTAGTCATCGTCGATATACTCCACTGCGGCGATCAGCGAAGGTGCCGACTGAATAGGTTTCTTGATCTTGAATCTTCGGATGGTGGAAATAAACACATTTATTCCGCCATCCGGGAGATTAATCCGCTTTACGATCTTTGCGGCCGTTCCGATCCCATACAGTTCTTCGAAACCCGGCTGTTCCTGGTCGGCTGTGCGGGTGAGCACCAGCCCCACATGGCCGTCACCCTCCACCGCTTCTTCCACTGCGGCCTTATCTTCATCAGAGCTGATCATCAAAGGAGTAAAAATCCCCGGGAAGATAGGTTTCCCGTTCAGGGGTACAATTCTCAGTTTCTGAGGAAGTGAGAGCTCAAGAGGGGCAATTTCAAATTTTGACATATATTAACTCCGTTTGGTGTAAAAACTGTGCTGTGAGGAAGGTTTTTAGGGGTGTTTTAAACCTTCCTGCCATAGGGTCGAAACCATAAGGATTCAAGTCTGTATTAGATTATGATTTCAATACGTTCTGCCGATTTCAAACATCGGGGAATATTAACATCGACTCCCGAAATAAAATATTGGTAGTTGAATAATTCGTCAACTCAATTCATATTGAGCCCAATGAAGCGGAATTTCTCAAGTCCCGGAATTATTCTCCGGGTCCGGCCCGGTAAAAATAAAAACCGGTATATTTCCATAATCACACCTGGAATGGGAATTGTCGGAGCCACGGCATACGGGGCATCGGGGCAGAAAAGCTCCCTGAGAGCATCAACCCAGACCTTTCACACCGGAGAATTTTTTTTCTATACCGATCCGGTGAAGAACTACACCAAAATTGTAGATATAGATGTAATCCATGAGTTCACCACTCTCAGAAACGATCCCCGGAAGATCTATGCGGCCAGCCTTCTTAGCGAGGTAATGCTGAAAGCCTACTGGGGTAATGATCAGGATCCCCGTGCATACCGACTGATGTATGAATATCTTGACTCCCTGGACGGAATACCTGCGGGCATGGAAGTTCTTCTCGCATCCGGTGCCTTGTGGCGGTATCTGGAAATTATCGGAGAACAGCCAGAGCTTGACTACGACATCCGTAGATCAGCCAGGATTCCTCGGGAAAGCAAATCCGTGTACCTCTTTCACGAGAAAGGCTTCACGGCATCTTTCAGTCCCGGGGAAGGGATTATAATTGGCGCAGAAGAGCGGGAATTTCTGCAGCTTTGTACGGAGAATTCTCTCAAGAGTTCTGTTGAACATACCAGCAACATGGCAGAATTCACTCATGGCCAGACAATTTCCCTATTCCGGCTTTTCACCGGCATGTATGAGTACGGGATGGGCAGGAAGCTGAAAAGTCTGGAATCAGGTCTTTTCCCCTAGCAACCGGAGACTCTCTTCTGCACTTCGATGATGGATAAATATCCCGCCCATTTCTTCCCATGGGTCCTTCAGCCTCAGCCTGTCATCTATTAGGATGGGGGTGGCGCTTCCCGCCCGTTCCTTCGCTTTTTTGGCCTTATCTCTGGACATACAGGTAATAACTTCCACCTCTTCACCCAATTCCCTGGCACACCAGCTGCGCTTCTGGGCTTCCGCCCAGTTCCCCATGGGAAGACCTGTGAGAATAATCGGATGCAGTTCTTTCACTTCATTCCATAAATCCTTCCCGTCGGGCATCCAATGCAGGCTGTCGTAAAAGTTCCTGCTTTTTGCCAATCTGGGCCACATCACTTTCGGGGGAAGCTCTCCGGGAAACTTACCGGTTAATTCCTTCACACCCCGGTCAAAATCTACCAGAACTCCATCGAGATCCACAAATAACATCCATGTTGGTGCAGACGAATCGGACGAAAAATTTTGCATGATTCATCTTAACAAATATCAGCAGCCCCCTCAATCAGCCGGAGAACCCTTTTCTATGGAGGCAGAGATGAGGATGTTGGTGGGACAAACAAAACGTGATACAATACTGGAAATTTCAAAAACGCGAGGATGGTGGAATGCGTGCATTGGATATCATTTTAGAGAAGCGGAACGGAAAAGCCCTCAGCGAAGAGCAGATTGCATATATCGTGAACGGATACGTGGACGGAAGTATTCCGGAATATCAGATATCCGCATTTCTCATGGCCGTGTATTTTCAGGGCATGACCAGTGTTGAGACCTCTCTGCTTACCAAAACAATGATTGCCTCAGGTGAGGTTATTGATCTCAGTATGGTAAGCGGCTACACACAGAACGCATTGGTGGATAAGCATTCAACAGGCGGTGTGGGGGATAAGGTGAGCCTTATTTTAGCCCCGATTGTTGCCGCCGCAGGGGCTCAAGTTCCCATGATGTCCGGCCGAGGCCTGGGACATACCGGCGGTACGCTGGATAAGCTTGAGAGCATTCCGGGTTTTTCTACCGCTCTGAGTCCGGAAAAATTCGCCGGCATCATCCAGGAGTGCGGCTTTGCCATGACCGGTCAAAGTGGGGATATTGTACCCGCAGATAAAAAACTGTATGCCCTCCGGGATGTCACCGGCACTGTGGAATCTATACCCCTGATCACTGCCAGCATTCTCAGTAAAAAGTTTGCAGAAGGCGCACAACATCTGGTTTTTGATGTGAAATATGGAAGCGGAGCATTCATGAAGACCCCCGCAGAAGCCCGCAAACTTGCGGATTCTTTGGTCAGAACCGGCCGGGAGCTGGGAAGAGGGGTGACCGCCGTAATAACAAATATGAACACCCCGTTGGGGACAATGGTTGGAAATTTCATGGAAGTTGAAGAAAGTATCCATTGCCTCGAATCAAAGGGCTGGAAAGCCCGGTTTAATAACGGGAGCCTGGTTGTGGAAGGGGAGAGCGGAGACCTCATGGAGGTAACCCTGCATCTCTCCGCATGGATGCTGGTGGTCAGCGGTGTTGCCGGGGATTTCCAAGAGGCGGTGCAGAAATGTCTCCAGGTAATTGAAAGCGGGGCGGCACTGGACCGTTTCTGGGAAAATGCCAGGCTGCAGGGCGGTGATAAGAATTCGGCCGAGAAAAAAATCGGCAAAAGAGACGGTCTGGTAAAACAGGAAATCAGGGCATCCTCAGACGGCTATATTTCCGGTATCGACTCCTTTATGGTTGGCTCGGCATCGGTTATTCTCGGTGCCGGCCGAAATGTGGCCAGCGATAATGTAGATCCGGATGTGGGGATTATCGTTCACAAGAAACCCGGCAGCCGGGTAAAAAAGGGCGATGCAATTCTCACTCTCTTTGCCAGGGAAGATGGGCGAATGAAATCAGCTTTGCAGTACCTTGAAAATGTGGTAGAACTTTCATCAAATCCGGTTGAGCCCCAGATAATGATCCGGGAGGTCATCGGCGTATAGACGCCAAACTGACGCCTCCTTAACAAAACAGACAGGAAAACGTAAGCATGCAATGGAATGTTCCCAATGTAGATACAGATGAAATAGAATTGTTTGCCGGGAAATACGGCACTGACGCCCTTACCTCCAGACTCCTGCTGGGTCGAAACATTCTTGAACCCGAGACGCTGAAGTATTTTTTAAATGATGACATCAGATTACTGCATAATCCGTTTCTATTCTCCCAAATGGATCTTTGCACCGACCGTCTTCTGAATGCCCTTGAAGAAGAAGAAAAGGTGATGGTTTTCGGGGACCGGGACGTGGATGGGATTACCTCTACGGCATTGATGGTTTCCGCACTCCGCAAAGAAGGACTTGAGGTATTTTGGGAAGTTCCCATGGGTGATGATCATTACGGTCTTCAGATGGAAACGGTGGAGAAATACGCAGCCATGGATGTAAGTCTCATTATCACCGTCGACTGCGGAATCGGCAATGTGAAAGAGGTTGAATTTGCCAGGAGTGCGGGGATCGACTCCATTATTATCGACCACCATAATCCCGGGGAATATCTGCCTGACGCAACGGCGATCATTAATCCCAAGTCACCTGAAGAAAGCTATCCCTTCCAGGGGCTGAGCGCTGTAGCCCTGGTATTCAAGGTGCTTACAGCCTTGGACATGGCCAGAAGTGATTTCTACAACCAGGTGTTCTGCTTTTTGAATCTTAGACCTGGAAATGACAGCATAATTGTTGAGGCCGTGAAGCTGTCGAACCTGGTGGAGCAGTCACGAATTACCGAAACCTTTGTAAACAGTTCCAGTGAAGTTCAGCTGATGCGGGTCATCGATTTTATTTCGGACCAGGCAATACTCGTGTACCAGCAGGACGCCCAGCTGAAACTCCTTGAGCAACTCCTCGGCCCGGGAACCCAGGTTGCCGTCCAGGATATTGCCCAGGAGGTTTGGAAGCAGTTTCCAGCATTGAAGGGAAAAAGTCTTCTCCGAATGCTTCAGGGATCCAAGCTCAACAAATTCAGCTCCAGGCAGGTTCAAGAGATTGATGCAGGTGTACAGCTCCTGGTGAGCTATCTCTATTCGAAAAATCCGTCGATCCTCCAGAACATGAAATCCAGACTGGATCTGGTTTCCCTTGGACTGATTGCAGACATGATGCCACTGCTGAACGAGAACCGGATTATGGTGAAGCAGGGGATGAAGCTGCTTTCAACAGCCAGACGACCGGGCTTGCGGGAACTGATTGCCAGACTGGGGCTGCTGAATAAGGATCTCAGCTCTCAGACTATTTCATGGAAACTGACCCCCGCCATCAATGCCACAGGGAGAATGGGGCGGCCGGACCTGGCCGTAAAACTGTTGTTGGAGGAGGGAGATATTTCCTCCCTTGCGGATGAGATTTATCAGTTGAACGAAGATCGGAAGCGTCTCGGCAATGAAGCATGGGAGGCGGTTGTTCCCGATGCGAAAAACTCCCTGGAAAAATACGACGGCAAACTTGCGTTGGTGTATCATCCATCTATTCATCGGGGAATAACTGGAATTCTTGCAGGCCGGCTTGCGCGCCTGCTTCAGGTTCCTGCTTTTGTCATAGCCGACCTTGAGGAACATTATGTGGGATCGGTCCGGAGTATTCGGGGTTTTCATGTCACCGATTTTCTCAGCCGTTTTTCGGATATCTTTGACGATTTTGGGGGCCACGACGCCGCCGGAGGATTTCACTTCACCCGGGATCAATTTGATACATTTTCCCAAAGGCTTGAAGATGCGGCGCCTTTTATCGAGCTTGATGCTCAAGAGGATTCCACCCTCAACCTGGACTTGCATCTTTCCCCGGATATGGTGACAGAACAGCTTGAGCAATTCCAGGCATCCCTTGAACCCAGGGGAATGGACTTTCAGGAAATCCGCTATATGACATCCTCGGCAAAAATCGAGAACTGTCAGGTGATCGGGAAAGATCAATACCATTTGCGGCTTTTGCTCAACATCGGTAGACGGAAATGGCCCGCGGTTTTTTGGTCATCGGCAGATCGGTTCCCCGATGATTTCCAACTTCAGGATACGGTACAATGTGCGTTTACCGTAGAGCGGAATTACTTCGGAAATAATAGCAACATGCAGTTAAATATTATCGATATCCAGCGGACCTGATTGCCCAAATGCTCCGCCGGCAATATGTTAGGTATATATGAAAAACCCGGTATCAGTCCTTGCAGTAATACTCTTCGCATCTGTATCCGTAAGCTGCGGAATCATCCCGGATCCGGGAGAAACGACGGCTCCTGAAATATCTGAAGCCCCGGCGGTTACCATTCGCACCGTTCCCGGTTTTATTCTCTCCAGACCGGTGTATACCCCGGGATCGTTTTTTGAGGCATTTGCACCCGAGCCTGCAGCGGGCTACACCTACACCCTTCATTTGCTGGACGGTGATTCCCTTCCGGAATCAGATTCAGATTCAGATTCAAAATCAGCGGATCTCTCCCGGGCCCGGGAAATACCAGGCATAGCTCTTGAATTTTCCGGGGAGGAGGGAGACGGCTACGGTCTGTTTTACTTTTATTCCGGGTTTCATACGTGGATGCCGCCGGGTGATTATACCCTCCGGCTCAGGTATATGAAACTATCAGATACGGATCGAGAAAAACCGAAGGGAGATGATCCTGCGTTTACCCGGGACTACTCCCTTCGGATCAGCGATAGGCAGTTCGCCAGGGAAGAAATTTATTTGAACCGGCAGCTTACCAATATCCGTACCGATGAAAGTCCCCGGCGCATTGCCGAAACTGAAACCCTGAACCAGCTATTACTCAGCAGCGACCCCTCCGCACGGCACATCCAATTGAGCGAAGCTGGCCTCATGCCCCTGGACCATATCGATTATACTTCAGGCTTTGGAGACCGGCGAACCTATCGCTACCAGGACGGAAATGAGGCGTACAGCATCCATAACGGCTTGGATTTCCGAGCAGCCGAAGGCACTCCTGTGATTGCCCCCTTCAGCGGTGAAGTGGTTATGGCCGACGACCGCATAGTAAGCGGAAAGACGGTGGTTCTTGAACATCTGCCAGGAGTGTACACCATGTACTATCATCTTCATGAAATAGATGTGGCAGAAGGAACGGTGCTGAAAAGCGGAGAACAGCTGGGAACCGCAGGAAAAACGGGGCTGAGCACCGGCAGCCATCTTCACTGGGAGCTGAGAATTATGGGAGCCGCCGTTGATCCCCGGGATATGCTCAACTCCCCGCTTCTTGACAAACAGCGGCGGAATTTTATACTGTATGGCGACTGAGGCTATTCAAAATGTAATTGTTTGAAGAATCTCAGCCTGGAGCGGAAATCGCTGCGCTTGGTTGCTCCAATCGGCACAGATTTCTCAAAGCTCCGGCAAGTTTTGGACAATCATGTTTGTGCTTGCCTTAACCAATTATAAAGGTGGTGATTACCATAGCGTTCATTAAAGTAGATGAAGGTGAAAACCTCGAGAAGACCATCAAACGTTTTAAGAGAATGGTCGAAAAAGAGGGCATTATCCGTGAGTGGAAAAAGCGGGAATATTACGAAAAACCTTCAACAATTAAGAACCGCAAGCGCAAAGCTCTGGAAAGAAAAATCCAGAAGAAAATGCGCAAACTGCAGAACATGAAAAACTACTAAGACATGAGCAGTTTACACGTAATCGCCCGCTTCAACTGGAGACGGGCGTTTTTTTTCATCAGTCTGACTCTACTTCTCTTCAGCGCCTGTTCCTCTCGAAGTATGGAACTTCGATCCGCTTCACTATACCCCCTCTATGTGTATGATCCTTCATATCCCGAACCAGTGGTATTTGCAGCCCTCCAGGTTAGCGTGGAGCAGGGGGACACAATTTTAAAACAGGTTTCGTTGGAAAGCACGTCGGATCGGATTTTCTGGGAAAAGGAACTCACTGAGGAAGACAGCCCGCTCATACGCTCCCCGGCTCAAAATTCCGGCGAAGAGGATTTTCAGGCCGATCCCCCATTCTTTGCAGCATCCGATGATCAGACACGTAGAGAATTCTTTTATCCATGGTTTGCCGGGGGAGGTTCACAGGGTCTGCAGCCGGGTATCTATGAAGTAACTCTGGAAGATTTTTCCGGTAACCGGCGTACATTGAATGTACAGCTGGATATGCCTTCTGAAAATAGGATTGAAGATATTGAGTCACGCATAGCATCCATATCATTAGAGCCTGAATCTTTCCCACAAAACGCATACTTTCAAATTATTCAGTTATCAGAAAACGGCAGCATGCAACGCTACGATACAGTTTCGTTTATTCGGGAAGTGCTTTCCCGTCAAAATGAGTCTGCGGCACAAGCAGAGACTGTCCAAAGAGGTGCTGCTGGGCGTCAGTTTTATTTTTGGGGGGCGTTCACCGATGTTGATATGCTGTTTCTTGCAGGACCGTTCTCTCTTCCATGAAATATACCATACATTCGGGCACTGAGCTGCACAGTTGATCCGGCACCTGCTATTGGGCAAGACCGGCCGGGCATATTATGATGGGAAGAAGGAGCGGGGAATACCGATTAGTCGCCCACTCCCTTTCCCTTGAATATCTTCTGGAAAAAATACCGTATCCGTTCACCCCAGTCCATCCCCTTGTTCTTCACCACATCCTGGGCTGCTTCCAGAATACTTACATGCTGACCATACTTGTTTTTCAGATTGTGCCAGTGTTTCACGATCCAGACATACAGGTCGCCCTCCGTCCTGTCCGGAAAACTGGATAGCAAACCGTATTCCCGGATAACCTGAAGAATGGGAGTATAAACATTTTCAAACCAGGAAAACACCGCTGAACTCAATGGAAGCTCTTCTTCGAATTCCTGGTTGATGTAATATTTGTGTTCAAGAATATGGAAGAGTACCTCATTAAAACGACCGGTGGCAGTAAAATCCAGATCATAATCGGGAACAATGCCTGAGAAGCCGGTCTTCTGCTCAAAGCTCTTTTTTTCAAACGCAATTACTGCTTCCCGAAGTTCCTGTTTGCCCATATCCGGGGTAATCTCAATCATTGAATCCAGACTGACAATTTCCGCATCAATCATCTCGACGCCCTGGCTTCTTGCAACACTCACCCGATGATTCCCATCCCGGACAAAATATACACCACCCACTTCGTACAATTGGATGGGAGGAAGATTGACATTTTGAAGATGGAGCTTATCGATGTTCACCCATCGGGGCCGCAGGTGATCCCGTTTCGGCAGAAACTCCTTATTAAAATCCTGGTATCGTCCTTCGCTTCCCACGATATGATCGATGGGAACAGCCTTGAGCCCCTGGTAGCTTTCGCTGCTGGGACTCAGTAATTTTCGCACCTCTTCCAGGGAGAGAAGGTCGTATTTATTCGGCTGAAGTAGACTCATGATCCGTTTGAAGAACGCTTTTTTCCGAGCCTTGGTAAAATTTTCTCTGGAGCTGATATCCAAATAGCTGTTACTCATGTGCAGCCCCCCTTTGTGTTTTCCACTTGAATCTTCGCCTGGCGTACATATCCACATCCAGGACATAATGATCGTATACATTAATGATTTGTGTTTGATAATAACGGATTTTACGTTCTGTATTCTGATCATAGAGATGTACATGGCCATGAAGTAGATAGGCGGGTTTAAAAACCCTCATAAAATTTCTAAACACCTTGAACCCCCTGTGGCATGGGTCATCCCGGTCATTGAGCTGATATGGGGGACTGTGGGTCAGAAGAATATCCAGCCATCTCCCGTGAACAATTCTATTAAATAATAGTCCGGGAACGAGTTTGAGAATCTTCAAAAACATTTGAAAGTCGGTAAACTGGTTCCGTCCGTCATTATATCGAATACTGCCTCCCAGCCCTGCGATCAGAAGACCTCTATGCCGATGGTGCTTGTCACCGATGTAGGTGGATCCGAAAAAATTCACAGTGTGAAAGTTCTCTTTAATGCCATCGCGGAGAAAATGCTGAGGCCGTTTGAACAGCTCAAGGTGTTTCAGGTTATGATTGCCGAATACAAAACATACCGGACGGTTCAGCGTACTTGCAATGAATCCTAAGTAATTCATACTCAAGTCCCCGGCTGCCAGAATGAGATGGACATCTTTGAAGCGTTCTTTTGCATTTACCGAGTAAACCAGGGGATCAATATGATCCGCCACACAGAGGATTTTCATTTTTTTGCCGGCTCTGGACTGATGCTTTTTCTCGAAATTCATATTCTTCCAAATAGATATGCTCCTGAAAAATTACCTATCGGATGCATCAGGAGCTGAGTGCGGTTTTCAAAATTTTCTGAAGTTTTTCCTTATCGAATAACTCAATTGGACGGCTTTCAGCAAAATTTTGAGCCATCTTTGAAAAGGTTGAGCTTGTCAGCATGATACCCCGGGGAAAGTTCTGTTCCCTCATAGTGTCGTTGAAGCTCCGGATTGTACCTTCATCGATGGGGTCGGTCACCCTGAGAAAGTGGATCAGTCTGGGCTGTTTACGTTGATTCCGCCACTTTTTATCTATATTCTCGCTGGCTAATATCTGACACCCCCCATTGATAGGGGTTATTTCATGTACAACAAAACTCATGCTCCCCGCAGCTTTTTTGCACATTTCAAGGAATTCTTCCTGACCGGCAATGAGAAAATCCTTAATGGTGTCATCGGTACGCAGATCCTGATAATTTGCGAGCTTTTCCGCCACATCCCGGAAGTCTTCTTTCACTTTGTAGATCTCTTCCCAATGTTCTATGGCCTCTTCGATCTTCCGCTCTTTTTCCAGAATGTAAGCCAGCAGATACCTGGCATATAAGACTTCATGTGAACGGGGGTTTTTTGCAATTTTTATTGCTCTGCGGAGTTCGGCCTGGGCCCGATCCACATCACCCATATTGATATAACAGGCTCCACGTTCTGCGAGACTTTTTACCTTCAGATCAGGATCTTTGGACGCCCGTTCAAGATAATTCAGAGCAGTGTGAAAATCATTATTATCCTTGAATATCTTTCCGAGAAAATAACTTCCCTGGGTATTTTCCGGATCAAGCTTTACCGACCGTTCAAGATACCCCCGGGCATCGGAGAATCTTTTCGCACGGTAGAGCAGGCTTCCAAGATGGGCATGGCTACCCGCATGCCGTTCATCAAGATTAATGGCTTTTTTATAATAGTTAACCGCTTTGTCCGGACGGTTACGTTGTTCAAAGAGACTCCCGATCAGGAAATAATACTCCGCATTATTTTCGTCCTTCTTTACCAGCAGGAGATACTCTTTCAAAGCTTCTTCACTTTGATTGAATTTCAGGAACAATTCGGCTATTTTCTTCCTGAACTCAAGTTCATTGATAAATTCATCAAACTTGCTCAGCTGGTTCACCGTTTTCAGTTCCATCAGTGCAAGTTCAGATTTTCCTTCTGCTTCGTAACAGAGGCCGAGAAAATAGTGGGCGTCTGCGTTACGGTTATCTTTCGCGAGGATCTGTTTTGCCATGCGGGTGGCTTGGGAGTATTTTCCCTGCTTGTAAAGCTGGGAAATATTTTTCACCCTCTTTGGGCGAAAGAAGATTCTGACGATGATAATAGCGGCGATGACGATGAAGATTCCCAAAACCGCAAGGGGTATAATAATCATGTGTGTTTTAACAACCTGTAGTATGAATTCTAGATTAAGAATAAATGAATACTTGAAGCCTTGTCAAATAGGCATTCTACTCCTGATAGTTTTTCTCATCATATTACCCACAGCAGCGGCGGGTCAGGAAGGTAATCTGCTTGAATCCGGGATTGACGCGTTTATGAACAATCAGCCCCGGGATGCGGCAGCCATTTTCGAAACGGTCATTGCTCAGGGCAATACCGAACCAGACACCTTTCTATATCTTGCTCACAGTTACGCACAGTTGGGTCTGTATGATCAGGGTATTACCACCCTACAAAACGGACTGGGGTACGCCAGGGATAAACGACACGTCTTTTATTATAATATGGGCAATCTGTATCTTCAAAAAGAGGACCCCTCATCCGCCATCGAACAGTTTAGTCTGGCAATCAGCAGCCGGGGAAGCTTCAGCAACGCATATCTGAACCGGGGGAACAGTTATCTCAGAGAATGGGAACTTGTAAATGCCAAGTCTGACTACGAACAGTTCCTCCAGCTGGATCCTCAGCATAATCTGGCACCAAGGGTGAGGCAGATGATCAACGCAATACAAGAGGAACTGGCATCTGAGGAAGCCCGGAAACTTGAGGAGCAGCGTCTTGCGGAATTGGAGGAAGAGCGGGCACGACTGGAAGCTCTTGAGGCAGAGCGAAAGGCAGCCGAAGAGGAAGCGCGAAGACAAGCGCTTCTGAACGATATTCTCGGAAATCTGAATGAGGCGGGGTCCGAGGCAAAGACTCTGGGCGCAGGTACGGAAGAGATAGAAGAAGACGAAGAAGATTTTGAACGTGCGGATTAGCGCATGGGGAGATTTCTGTTAAAAGGTAAGAATTTTTGTAAACAGGGGAAGGGTAATGGATAGCAGAACGAAAAAGGCACTATTTATATCATTAGGGATTGTGGCACTGCTTGGCATTGTGGGTACAGGGGCAGTTCTTCTACTGAATGACGGAGATGATCAGGCCCGGCTCAACACGCTTGCACTGGCCGCGGATTATATTGAGCAGGAAGAGTACGACCGGGCATTGGATTTGCTTGAAAATTTACTGATTGAGAATCCTGATGATCCAGAGGCTGTGGCACTGAGAGATGAAGCCCTGGATAAAAAGCGCCAGGCAGCTGAAACATCCCGTCAGGCAGAACGTCAGCCGGAAAATACCACTGACAACGGTGCAGACCGAGCCGAAGCCGAGGCCAGAGCACGGGAAGCCGCCGCACGTGAAGCTGAAGCGGAGGCTCGGAGAAGGGAGGCTGAACTCGAGCTGGAGAAACAGCTTGCCGCTCAGCGGGAAGCCGAAGAGCAGCGGCGAAGGGAAGCGGAAGAAGCCAGGAGGAGAGCTGAAGAAGAGCGTTTGGCAGCACTCAGTGAAGAAGAGGCTGCCAGGGAGCGGCAGATACAGGAACTGCTTGATGAAGCCCGGCGCCTTCAGCAGGATGATCAGTTCGTGAATGCCAGAGGCAAAATAAACCAGGCCATGGATATCGACGAAGATTCAGCTCTTGCCTTTGCCCGTATGGCCGAAACATTTGTGGAAGAAGATATCCAGAACAACGACAACCTTTCCAAAGCGATCAGCTTTTCCGAACAGTCTATCGACCGGGATCCCAGGCTTTGGGAACCGTACTATACTCTGGGCCGGATTTTTAACGAAACCAGACAGTTCGATAAAGCAATTCGCGAACTGAGCACCGCCGCCGATCTGAACAGCACCAACGCGGATATTTTTTATGCATTGGGGAACGCCCAGTTTGATGCACGGCGTTACTCAGATGCCCGTCAAAGCTACGAGGCGTGCGTATTCCTGGACTCCAGCAATGAAAAGGCCTTCTTTAACCTAGGACTATCTCTGGAGCGGCTGGATCAGCCTGACCTGGCCATACAAAACTATCGGAAAGCAGTGGCCGTAAAGAGCGATTATGCAAGTGCCTATAACCGCATAGGCGAACTTTTGCTGGATAAGGGTAATGCCGAAGATGCGTTGACCAATCTTCAGCAGGCTCTGGAGTATGATGATTCCGCCAGAAACAACCGTGCAGTGGCACGGAGTTATTACGAACTTGGACGGCTCACTGAGGCTCTCGAGTTTTTTACCAATGCCGTTGAACTTGAACCCGGCAGGGCGCAAAACCACTATAACAATGCTGCAGTGCTTCTGGACTTGAACCGTGCAGACGAAGCCCTTCCGTACGCGGCCGAAGCGGTAAAAATGGATTCATCTGTGCCCGAATATAATTATACTCTGGGGCTTGCCGTAAAAGAGTTGGGCAGCCTGGATCAGGCTTCTCAATATTTCCAGGCGGCGATTCGCCAGCGTTCGGGGTATATCAAACCCCGTATTGAGTTGGCGGATATTCATATTCAAAATGAAGAATACGATGAGGCATTACAGGTGCTCCTGGATGCGGCAAAAATTGACTCATCCCGGGCGGATGTGAATAACAATCTTGCAACGGTATACAGACTGAAAACTCTGTATGAAGACAGCTTGACCCATTCAGCTACGGCAATTCAGGCCGAACCTAATTCAGCCCTTCTTCGATACAACCTTGCACTTACCTTGATCAAAATGGAAGCCTATGGGGAAGCCGAGAGCAGTCTGAAAACCGCCATTAATCTGGACAGCAGCTACTGGGATGCATATATAAGGCTCGGCGAAGTGCTCATTGCTCTGGATAACAAGGAGGAAGCCGGCAGGATTCTACAGCAACTTGTGGAGCGGGCGGGGGACAGCAGCCAGGCTGAGAAGGCACGAAATCTGTTGAACTCTCTGTGACTCCAGGCCGGCGGTTGCCGGCCTTTATGGGCCCTTTATGTGCGGCCGGGTCTCTAAGCGCTCTATGAGGTGCCGGCCTTTATGGGCCCCATACGAGCTGCCTGCTGGAGATTGGGGGAGCGGCCGCCGGGGGATGAGGGAGTCAGGTTCTTCCAACTATTTGAAACAGCTCTTCCTTGCTCAGGGTGAACCATATGGGTCTGCCGTGGGGACATCGTTTTTCAGGTAAACGCCAGCTTGCTTCAATAATGGATTTCGCCGTATTGCCGTCCAGCACATCCCCGTCCTTTACCGCCGTTCTGCAGGCCATCTTTTCATAGAGTGATAGCTCCAGATCCCGGGAATCCCGCTCGATTTCCCTGAGTGTGGACCTCAGAAGCTGTTCTTTCCCTTTCAGTGCCGATGGGATGGCGTGGATTTCCAGGGAGTTTTCACTGCCTTTCAGGCGGATATCGAAGCCCAGGTTTTGGAGCTTATCGGCCTGATGGCTCATCCGCTCTGCAAGTGCCGGGTCGTCATTTTCCACGGTGAAGGGAATCAGAAGACGCTCAACGGCGGATGAACTCCTGAATTTGTCGTAAAGTATCCGTTCGTGGGCGGCGTGCATATCGATGATGTATAAGGTGTGTTCCATCTCAACCAGGAGAAACACGGAGAATATTTGCCCCAGATACCGGTAAGCGGGCATTGTTCCCTCATTTGCCCCGGAGCTTTCTTCCTGAATCCAATCTCCCGCGCTCCCGGCCTCCGGTGCACCCGGGGGATCGGCGGGACGGAACGGAGGAACATCATTTCGGAGTCGACGCTCATCAAAGCTGCTGTGGTACTCGAAGGCCCTGTCCCGGACAACTCCCGGTGCAGGATGCAGAGTGGACTGCCGGGGTTCATCATGCAGGCTGTTTGCAGAGCGGACGTTTTCCGGTTCGCCGCCGGTTAAGGGGAGATCCGGTGAGTGCTGGGGTAGATCGTTGGGTGTGCGTAAGTTCTGGGGTTTATTCCGGATCTGGAATCCGATAAATTCCTCTATCAGTTCCCGAATCCGGCGGTGTATGATCTCCGGCCTGGAGAACCGCACCTCCCGTTTGGCGGGATGAATATTGAAATCCACCAGCTCCGGATCAATCTCAAGAAACACAAACGCCACAGGATGATTCCCGCCGGGAAGAATGGAGTCGAAGGCATATTCGACGGCGTGAATTAGGGAGAAATCGTTAATTCTCCTGCGGTTGCAATAGACCTGAATGTATTTTCTGTCCTGCCGAAAGAGGGGAGGAATACCGATCACGATATCGAGGGTGAATCCATCACCGCTGCCATGAATTTGCTGGAGAAGTTCCGAGGGGCATTGTTCCGGGTATGAGGCGCTGATCCGGGGGATATACCGGGTTTTCCCGGTTTGGGGTAAAAGGAGCCGGGGTTTGCCATCGGCAAAGAGTTTGAACGATCGTTCTGGATGGGGAAGGGCTTTTTCCAGAAATGCATTTCTACATAAAAGGGCTTCGCTTCGGGAAGATTTCATAAACTTTCGTCGGGCAGGAAGATTGTAAAACAGATCCCGTACGGATACCCGTGTACCTCTGCGTCCGGGAACTTTGCCATACCGGGGTTCTCCGCCGCCTTCAATGGAAACCTTGGCAGCCCCGTCCATCTCTTCGTTTCGGCTTACAATCTCCAGACGGGAAACCGCGGCAATACTCGAGAGGGCTTCCCCCCGGAAACCCAGACTGTGGACGTGTAAGAGGTCGTCTTCGTGGCTGATCTTGCTTGTAGCATGGCTAAGCCAGCAGAGCTGAATATCCTCCCCGGACATCCCCCAACCGTCATCGGAAACTTCCAACAGGGAGATCCCTCCCTTCTCGATGTACACATCGATACTTCCTGCCTGGGCGTCGATGGCGTTGTCCACCAGTTCTCTGAGTACAGAAAACGGCCGGTCGATTACCTCGCCGGCCGCAATTTTACGGGCTACTGAATCCCGGAGAATGGATATTCTCCGGGATGATTGTGTTGTTTTCATATGATGAAAATAATCTTATCAGTTTCCTATGCGCGTTTCCAGACCAATGGACGGTCCGATGAGCGCTTTTCCGTCATCATCATAGCGGATGTTACCGTTTTCGTCCCGGAGCACGTTGGTGCTCACTGTGAGAGCGATATTAATTCCTGGAACAATAGCTACAACCCCTTCGCCCTTTAAGATGGCTGATTCATCGAAGAGCCGCGCGTTTCGCTCTTCCATGAACACATCCCGGAATCGAAGCCGGCTGTATTCAAGACCGAATTCCATCTCCCAGGGAAGGAAGGATAATGCTTCCTTATCGGCTGAGAAGCCCAACTCGAAATAGTCATCCGCATCGGTGCTGATTTCTCTGGTCTCCTTATTGAGCGTCCATGGCCAGAGATAACCCAGTTCAAGACTCAGTCCCGTGTTGGCAAGATCCATTGCTCCGCTGCCGAAAATTCCCATGGTATAGGAATTATATCTTTCTGCATCGGGGTTCAGCAGGTAGTCTATTACTTCTCCCGCCCTGTCGCCCCGGATACGGTCGTACGGCTGGCTGTAGAAGCCGGGCTTAAACGCACCTTCATAGTACTGATACTGGAGCCGGTAATCCACAAAGAGGATATTTCCGAAAACCCCTGCTTCAATACCGTAGTTTTTCAGTCCATCTCCGGTGAATACTGCCTGAGTCTGGATTCCGGATTTGAGAGTACTGCCTCCGGAGCTCAGACTGTTGTTCAGATACGGGAAGAAAGTTGCCCCGTCTGCGAACAATACCAGACCGAACACATCATTTTCCATGATTGGTATATCGAAATCCACTGCGGCATTCAGGAATGCGGGCTTGCTTTCCAGTACATCTCTTTGAAGCTGATTTGGATCTTCAACACCTTCATACGCTTCGAAGGGGTTCAGATCTGCGGCGAATGAAATACCCATACCGCCGTTGCGTCCGAACTGGGTGCGAATACCGTAGAGATATGGATCCGACAGGTCATTGACCAGGGTTTGGATGTGCATCTTGCCGAAGCCCAGGCCAAGGTTTAAGCCGATCCGCCGGATTGCAGGAAAGTCTGCGTCATTTGCATACTCACGGATCAGAATACCGTGGCCCAGAGTCATACTTTCAACATTCCCAATCTGGAAGAAGAAGTCATCTCTGAGATCTCCCCATTCAATAAACTTGAACTTTAGAATCAGGTCCGTGGCAGCGTCGGAAATCATATCGAGAGTTTCTTCCTGATCGGTTCCGAACGACCATTCATCGTTTCCTTTGGGGCGGTACCAATCGTCAGGATCGGTGAAATTCGAGGTGTAAATAATGGGAAGGTAGAGCTGGGTGTGCAATTTACCCAAAGTGAATTCCGGCTGGAACACCACCTTGCTGTAGGTCTTGCCGTCTATGGTAATGGAACCAATTTCCATGCCCAGATATCCCAGAGCCTTCATTACCAGATCGTCTTCGCCGCCCTGGTCCAGATCTGCAATATCTTCATCGCTTTCTGTATCCTCGGAAGGAGTATCGGTCTCGGGAGCGGTATCGGCCGCAGTGGCATCCCCGGTTCCGTCGGTTGTTTCGTCTTCAGCTGTTTGCTCTTCAGAAGACTCTTCTTCTTCCTCTTCACCATCTTCTTCAGCTTCTTCTTCACCCTCTTCCTGTCCTTCTTCCTCAACAGGATCCTGTTGAACCTGTTCCAGAATCTGGGGATCGCTGAAGTCAAGCTGATCACCGAATTGTTCGGCGAACTGCTCGGCACTGAAATTCGCTGCTTCAAATACATCGGCAAAGACATCGGCGAACTGTCCGCCGGCCAACTGGACGGTCTCACCTACATCTGAAAAACCTTCGCCGGTAGTCTTGGCAAAATCCACAAGACCTTCGGTTACGAAAAGCTTGCCGCTATCGGCATCGAAGCTAAAGTCGGTTCCCCGTACACCTGCAAGTGCCGAGCCGGAGCGAATGCGCATTTGGGCATTTCCGCTGAGCCGGGATGCCACGGTACGCACACGGCCGGCAGCAACCTGAAAGTCATTATTGCCGCTGTTTCTGCTGGGAGAAAGATCCCTGATTACAAACTCCGTATTTGGAGTCAGTTTCATTACCGAGCTGTTTGGCACCAGCTGGATTTCCACCGCACCGTTGTTGGTGTTGATGGTGGATCCTACAGGAAGCCGCATACCGATATCCAAATTCCCTTCCAATTCGGAGTAGGGAAACTCGGTACCGTCATCTTCGGGAATGACAATTTCCACATCGGTACCGAAATCATAGTAAATTAATTCAGCATATACATCCTGTTCCTGTGCCGCCAGCATAATACCCGGCAGCAGCAGAAATAAGAGTACTGCATGTATTCTTCGTAACATCATACTTCCTCCCAATTAGTTAAAGAGCGAAATGCTCGTTTCCAGTTTGGTGGTAACCTTCCAGTTATCTTCGCCTTCATCCACCGTCGGATCATATTTCAGGTCGTAAATCATGCTGATGGTGGCAGGCCCGGTGTTATATCCAATAGTAGCACCGATTACGGCATTTTCAGGGGAAATCAGATCTGCAAAATCGCTGATGTATTTTTTCTGATACCTGGCATCCACGCTGAATCCCCCAAGCAGCTCATCACTTAAGCTGAGAACACCGGTGAGGGTGGGCCGCAGCTGTTCGTTGTTATCTGGATTGCCAAAAGATCCTTCCAGGTTGGCATTAAAAACAATCTGGCTTTCAAGGGCTTCAATTCCCAGGGTGGTGAACCAGCCGGTGTAAGCAGGGATAATCTCTGTATCGGAATTATAGATGAACCATTTTTCACCCCGGTACAAATCATAGCTTGAATCGAAGTAGGTGGGAATGAAGTTCTGTCCCAGGAAACGGATCTGGGCTCCGTAGGTGATCAGATTCACCAGCTTACCTCCGAAACCGATCATGCCTCCTGTGCTTTCATTTTGAAAGACCAGATCGGAGAACGCAGCCAGGCTGATGGCATCTTTGGATAATATTGGAAGCCTGAGGTCCGTACCCCAAATAAAAACTGACTGTTCTTCATCAAAGAATCCGGCGAAGTTCGATGTATCGGGATTTTTCCGCTCAAAGTAAAGGGGCTTTCGGTCGCCGATAAATGTGAAACCCAGCTGAAGTTCTTTGATAATGGGAACACCGCTCCAGTATATGGGCCGGGTGTAGAGCCGTGCACCCAGAATATCCCATTGAGAGAGATTCCCCACAACCGTTTCCAGACCGATATAGGGAAAATCGAAGAGGTTTCCGTCCAGGTCAAATGAAAGTCCGCTGATCCTTTGTTCCGGAAGAAAGAGGGTGTTAGAGTAATTGGCGATAATAAAGCCGTTCCCCAGCAGGAAATCGTCGATTGAACCAATCTTTGCAAAGAGAGGATCTCCCTTCATGCCGTATCTGACATAACGGAATATTGGCAAATACAGCTCAAGAAAACTGTATTGTTCACTGGGAACCCAGTCTTCCTCCCGTACCCGGAAACCTGGGTTTCCTTCATCATCGGAGAATGCGAAATTCAGGTCGATTGCCAGGCCTATACCGAATTTACCAAATGACAGGTCCGGCCGCAGGCTGAGGCTCTGCCAGCTTTCCGCTTCACCGGTGAGCGGATCTTCAATTACCGTGGTTCCAAGACCGAGATCCATTCCGAATCCAAAGTCTGAACTATCTTCTCCATCTTCCTGAGCCAATACCCTGGCGGGTAAACTCATAAGTATAAGCAATGCCGCTGCAAAAACGAAAGGACGGGCCAGTTTCATTGATTCCTCCTAAAAACCTTCAGCACTGATGTTCAGCAATACCCTATTAACACAGATTCCAATGTAAAACCTGTCTTTGAACAATATGTAGTAGATAATAATATATCTCAGCTTTTCCACATAACAAGATGTGAATATTACCAATCCAAGTTTAATAAGAAAGCTCCAGGATTGCATCAATCTGTATCCCGATTTTATGAGATTTTTGGTAATTTATTTCCTCCAAGAGCTCGTTTTCATATGCACCCTTTACGGCGAGGGTCAGGCTTCCGATACTGGAGAAGCGAAGGCTTGAGCTGTGGGAAACCAGGACTTCAGTGGCCCCGGTTGCAGGTTGGAGCCAGTCCGGAGGAATCTCCCAATCATCTGATAGGACTGTTCGTGTTTCCGGTGCACTGCTGAAAGAGATTTCTATGCCCTCCCGGTGCCGGATGCTCAGGTTTCCGGGCTGTTCTTCAGAACCATGCCGCTGAAGGAAGCTGTTCAGGGAACCTCCGGGATTCAGTTCCGAAACCCATGACAGCCCGGCTTCCAGGGAGAAGTGGGAGGCAACCGGGCCCCGGTTCCAGTATTCCGCATCACCATTCAGCTCCAGTGCATCCAGGGTGCCCGGGAAATACAATATGCTTTGGGAGGTGAATGCTCCCCGCCAAATTTCGCGTCGGTTCATATTCATTCCCATTTCAATGGTGTAGAAGTAGTCATCGCTGTCATAAAAGGAAAACACGGGGGTTCTCCCTTGTTTGCCGAACACGTTGAGGGCCTGCCAGTCAATTCCCCCGGATACAAAGCGCAGATCCCGCACCAGAGCGTCCTGCCAGGCGATTTTCCTGCTCAGGGAAATATCCGCCCCCACAGGCAGCAGGAGTCCGGAGATTCCCGAATCCGGGACCCTGCTGAATCCGGTTTCGAACAGATAATCCAGTTCCGAGCTGCGCAGAGGCTGGAATACTGATACTTCCAGAAACTGAGTACTGAACTTCTCTCCCAGAGCGGGATCAAATATCCCTGCGATTCCAAGAGGCAGCCACATAAGCGGGGCGTCAGCGAGCTGGGCGTATGAGGCATCAAGCTGCTCGCCCAGACTTCCGGCTTCCCGGGAGCTCACTACCGATGCTCTGCTTCGCTGTGAAAGACTGATCTGGATCCCCTCCAGAACGGTAAAACTAAGGCTCTGGCGCTGTTCAATCCCTGTTGAAAAACGGGTATCCCCGGCAATGGTCATCTCGCTGCGGTACAATCCATCCAGTTCAAGATTCAAATTTTCCCCGGATATACCTCCTGAGGTTTCCATGTTCAACTTTCGCCGGTAGAAATCCTGAGGAGTTTCAGTCCAGTCAATTTGCCCGAGACTGCGGACATATTGATTTGCGTATCCCTGGGGAGAATCTTCGTAAAATAAAGCAGCGCGGCGGGAATTGTCTTCGGAGACGGCAAGTCCCAGGCCCATACTCATCCGGGTGAGTTCGCCGGGGGTCAGCTCTCCGCTAAAGTCCCAACTCCGGTCCAATGAGAGGGAATCAAGGGCAAAACTGTAGCCTAACGACGTGCTGAGAAGGTCTGCAGGTTCCGCGGAAAGGGAAAGGTCCTGACTGATTCTGCGACTGCTCTCATCGGGAATGATCACTCCCGGGGTAAAATTTCTGCTGAACGAATTTGAGATAAGCAGCCCCTGAATGGGGTCAAACTCCAGGGCATGACCGAACTCAAGATCTATGGATTTCCGCTCATAGTCGGGGGTGGAGAGTTCGCCGGATATTTCAGCTGCAAACATGGGAACTCTTCCCCGGAGGGTAATGCCTCCGTAGCTGCCGTTTCCATTGCGGTAATTCCTGCTGTAGGCGTTCCCCCGAAATTCAACTCTCTCCAGAGCGAAGGACAGCCAGGGGGAGCTATGAGTTCTCAGCCCGGGGCTCAGATTCACGCTGGTTTGAAGTCCCGCACCCGGCTGGATATCCAGGCCGGTGAAATAGGGCTTCTGGATATACAGTTCGCCCGGCCCGGCTGGGGTGAAGCTGAGAGACAGGCTGTTTAGCGGGCCACTCTCTTCAAGGGCCGGGGGGAGCGGCGATTCACTCAGTATCCCCCCTTCGCTATCTATAAGAAGCAGACTGGAGCGTTTCCAGTCGATGGCAATTTGGTACCAGGTTTCCCCTGTGGGAATAGTGAGGAACCCGGCAGAAAAAGAATTTACCCTGATCTGAAATTCCGGCAGGGCTGAGGATGATTGGACAAATACGGGTAGGAGTATCCGTGAATAGAGTCCCTGGGGAATACCTCCCAGAGGGAAGCGTATGGTTCCATTGTCAGATGAGCTGTAGCGATACCGTTGAATCTGTAGCGAAGACTGAGGCGCTGTACCGCCGGGATTATCCACGTCTCCCCCTGCGTGGGTGATGCTTCCCTGAAGCAGCACGGGGATGTGGGTGTACCTATGTCCGCCGAACTGCAGCACCCCCTGGGCATCCTGGGAGGAATACACCACAACTCTCAGATTTTCCCGTACATCCGGATGATTCAGCAGAACATTTCGTTGTTGCTCGGTGAAATCGCCTTCGAGAGTCTTCCAGCTTCCCTGATCGCTCCCGGTTATGCTTCCCAGATAGAGGCTCGTCATGGCGGGAGATACCCGGGCATCAAGTCTCCCGTTGGAATTTAAATCTTCTCCGGTTCCCGTGTAGCCGCTGTTGTAAGCCTCTCCGGGGTAACCTGCAGTAAGATCACCGTCCCAGCCGTTAAACTCATAGCCCGTAGCGTTGGGGTCGGGTTGGATATCCAAGGTTCTATCAGCGTCGCTGTCTTCTGAAATCGCTCCCAGCTGGAGAAATACGTGCAGCTCACCGGACTGGGGCTCCAGCGAGTCGGGGAGCACCTCGACGGCGAAGCCCTCAGGTATTTGCATGGTTCCGCTGCTGCTCCCCCTGGCCTGATAGCCCACCCATGAACCGGCATCCAGATCAAATTCCAGTATGGAGACAACCCCCTCCACGGCAGCGGCGTCCGAATCGGCTTCTGACGCCAAAACGGGGTAGGGACCGCTCACCCCGTCGACCCGGCCCGGCATACCTCCGCTCTCGGCCTGTGCCTTTGTGAGCAGAATTCCCCGGAGCGAGGAGCGGTAATTTCTAAAAAAGAGCCTTCCCCGGGTTTCATGGGTGAACTCCAATCCGCTTAAACCCGGAAGCTGGGGTACGTCCAGGTTTTGAAGCTGGTTGTTATATGGAGGAGTCTCAGAGGAAGCCGGCATGTCCGGAGGAGCCGAGGGCACAAGGGTGAGCGGGCTCAGCTGTACATCCAGACGGCCATTCGTATCCCCCGGGGAAAACAAAGGATCTCCGCTGCCCCCTGAATAAATTCCCAAAGCGCCTTGGACTGAGATTTCGATCAAATCGTTTTGGTAACTGTAGCTGCTGCCCAGTTGAATGTACCCGGGAGTTCCGGGCAAATTGCTGTAAAATTCCGGGTGAACATCGGCCAACCGGGCCTCTCCATTCCCGTCTCCATCTCCGTCCGAATCGCTGTCGCCGCTGTCCGGAGCGTCTTGAGCCGGGGAATCCTGTGAACCTTCAAGTGCATCTTCACTCCCGGAATCCGGGTCGGTTCGGGAGGGGAGAACCACGCTCCCCCCTGCTGATACCGTCCACAACTGATCCCCGGGAAGAAACACTTTCTGGCCGGCGGCGAAGCTGAGACTTCCGCTGACACCTGAGGGATCGGGAATCCTGTATCGCAGTTGAATGGCATCGTTGGAGGCGATTTCATCCGGAAGAATCACCACCCCCTCCTCCAGATAGGCCGATTCTTCAAGCACTCCGTTACGGTACACCTGGAGAGTTCCCGGCACAATCTCCTGGTCGATACGCAGTCCCTCCCCCTGTTCGCTGAGAAATCGCAGTCGGTATCCACGGATGCCCCGGGCTTGAGTATCCGGCAATTCGGCCGCTTCGGGACTGAGAGGACCGTAGGCGTTTCCCACGGTCTCCAGAAAAGCAGGATCGTCGCTGAGGGTAAGCAGGGGATAACGGATACGCCACGGCTCATCCGGGAGATCCGGGCTTGGCTCATCCGAAAGATCCGGGCTTTCGGCGGGGAGAATTTCAACATCCGCCGATGAATCCGCCTGGATGGTCTGGAAGGGTACAGCATTGCTGCGGGAGTCCGGACCAATGAGTTGAACTGAAGAGGGGGAGGCGAAGGAAGCATATCTGGACCGGACGGAAAAAGGGGAAAAAATTAAGGGGTCATGAAGAACCAGGTATGTGTCGCCGTTCAGCGTCACCGTGAAATCCTCCAGATCTATGTTGCTCTCGGAACTTCCTCCGCTCAATGCATCCAGGGGCTTCACCACATATTCATGAAAGTCTGCCCCCGGCTGGAGGCTGAACGTCACCTCCTCTCTTGAGATCCCCGGATCCGCCCCATAGAGACGGCTCACATGGATATCGCCGGAGAAAAAGTCCTCCTCAGGATACGAACCGTTTCCCCGGTAACGAACGAGTATTTTGGGCATCCGCCCGGATCCATCGGGCTCTTCTTCATCCAGCAACGACGGACTGAAACTCAGCAGAGGAATGTCGTCCCGGAGACCGTACTCTCTTCCGGCCTCCAGCCTGCGGTATGCTTCGCCGCTGCGGCTGTCTATGTATTGTCCGGATTGACCCGCTTCGGACTGGATGAGTACGCTGAGATTCTCAACTGTACTGTGGGGTAGCAGAAAGAGGCTGGAACTCAGGGCTTCATGGATGCCGTAATCTTCCTGGATAAACTCCCGGTTTCCCTGAAAATGACGTTCAACGAGGGTACTGGTTTCATAACGGAGCATGAGTTCGTGAAGGCTCCCCTCAATTCTCCGGGACCGGGAACCCAGAACATCAGCCAAAACCACCGAGACCCCGGGACTACCGGCCGGACCATCTCCAAGGGGCAGCATTGGGTAGTCCCCGATACCGATATCCGTGTTACCCAGTTTGAGTTCCCGCAGGATCCCCTCACCGTAATATCCTGCCAAAATGCTGTTATCCCGGAATCCGCTGCGGAAGCTGCTTTCGAAAAAGAATCTTTGCTCTATCCACAAAGAGAGGACCAGATCAACCGTATTGGTCAGCGGCGTAGAGACCAGCGCCCGGGGAAGGATTGACTGAGTTGTGTACCCGCCGGTGCCGTCGGGAATCCATCCCATGCCTGCGGCAAAGCCCAGCTTGGCCTCCCAGGTTCCCAATAGAAAAAATTCAACCGATCTATCCTCTATATCATATTCGAAAAGAGCGGTGGGTGCCTCTTCGGGATACATGAGCTCTCCGTCGGTTCCCAATGAAGGCAGGGTTGTATTGGCATTCTGGGCCGTGATTCCATTAGAATAGAGGAGGAATACAAGGAGCAGCACAGATACCTGCAAACTCACTGTTCGGACTGTTTTGCAATGTGGTTTCAAGCTTGTGTTCAGTTTCATCCCCGTTGTATTATAGTTTATGGAGCGTTCATTATAACCCCAATTTTGGAAGGCCTATGAATCAACATCAGCAGAAAGCAGGGGCGTTTGTCCACAGGTTACTGGCAAACCCGGCCCTGAAACAGTATACACCACTTCAAAAAGAGGAACAGGTTGTACAGTTCTTGCAAAGCAACATCCGGCAGCTGGGCCCCACACTCATGTCTCCGTCATTTTTCCCCGGTCTGCCTCTGGATCAGATACAAACGTTGCTGCTTGCGAATCTGAGACAACTTACCAATGAGCGGATGCTTCCCGCTCTGAAGGGTATTGTTCAGAAAATTGATTTTTCCTTCGTTCAGTTTCTCCGGCAGCAGCAAAGCAGACCCAGCAGCATTCAGGATCAGATTTTGCGCTTCCTGAATAACGGTCTGGGAAAGCCGGATTTCAGGCGGAATTTCGCAGGATGCTATACCGCCCTTCATTATGATTTCCCTGCCCGATATGTCAATGAAGCGTTCCGGATGCGCAGGCACATCCATTTCGAATTGACGAAGGTTCAGCGTTTGAAAATGAGTAAGGAAGAGATAAAGTCCTTCGTTGAAGTGACCATTCTTCTACAGGCCGCCGGATACGCCCTTGGGAATGCCGGTGAGGGTGACATTCTTGACCCCCGCAGCGGTCTCATTAGTACTGGATACGCGAAAAACCTCATGGAGATTCTGAAAGGGGAGCTGACTCTGCTGCCTCCCCAGGTACTTTCAAGTGCGGTAAACACCAACGTTTCTTTTCTGGAAAATCCCCAGCTTGAAACCACATCCCGCATCGGCGCCATTCTCAGCGCACGGGCCAAAAACTACACCCCTGACATGAAGGTGGACCGCGGAGCCGATACCCCCGACAAGAGCTGGCTCAGTATTGCAAGAAGGAATTATAAGTTTTACGGATTCGATATCAAAATGTTGGATGAAATGTATATGATTGCCGCCGAGAATGGCTGGTAGGAGGAAGAATGCAAAGCAGACTGGCACGATTCTTGGAAAACTTCATACTTGTAGCGATAATTCTTGTTCTCATCCAGACGTTTCTGGAGGACTTTGCCGTTATAAGCGGCTGGAATGCACGGCTCAGAAATATTCTGGTTATCAGCGGTTTTGTTTTCGACCTGCTGTTCACCGTTGAATTTCTGACCAGAAGTCTGTATGCCGGATCCCGGAAGGAATTCCGTCGCTACTTCCTTGAAGACCGGGGCTGGATTGATTTTCTCGCATCCATTCCCCTTTTACTGTTTAATTCGGGGCCCCAATTGTTCGCCCTCATAACCGGTACCGGCGCGGTACTTGCCTTTGGCAGCATCCTGAATATTCTTAAGGTTGTGAAGGCAATCCGGGTGGCCAGGGTTCTTAGGCTGCTCAGGGTCCTGAAGATTTTCCGGCGGATCAAGAACACCGATTCCAACATGACCCAGAGGCATATCGCCAGAATTTCCACCATGGTTGTTTCCACACTGGTATTCACTCTCCTGCTATTTGCGGTGGTTGAAAGTTTTGTTACCACGGGAAACGTGGAAGTTCTCTACCGGGAGACTACGGGGTCGGTTGGAGATTACCTGGAATCCCGGGAACTCACCGAAACGGGAAACAGCGCAGCGCTGAAGGAGTATGCAGAATCACTGCCCCTGCTGCTTATGATAAAGGACGATGGCCATACCCGTTATAGCCGCTATTCCAACGAGCTATATGCTGAACAATGGTCAGCCGGGGACTACGGGTATATATCCCAGGGAGATACCGGCCTATTTATTGATATCAGCCATTTAAACGTGGATAACGCCCTTATCAATCTCCGCTACTTTAGCATAATTGTAGCTCTGGTTCTCATGCTGATGTTTGTATACAGCCCCCATTTCGCCCTAACTGTATCAGATCCGATTCACATTATGCGCAGAGGATTTGATGAACCATCCTATAATCTTCAGGTTAGAATTCCCGGACAGTTCGAGAATGATGAAATCTACCGCCTTGCCCAGCTCTATAATCATCATTATCTGCCCATGAAGGATAGAGAGCGGCTGGATGAAAGCTCCTCTCTTCTGGATATTTCCCTGGCGGATTTTGCAGATTTCGAACCCGGAGAGCAGGAGTCTTCCGCTCCTTTGCCGGGTGATGAATTCCCCGACAGCGGCATGAATTTAAACCTTGAGGAATCCCAATCTCCGGACTTGGAAGAACCGGACCTTTCACTGCCCGACGAGGAGGGGCTGGGGGAACTTAGCCTGGAAGACTTTTCCAGCCAATCTGCGGATGAATTTGATGCCGATGACCTGCCGGATATTCCCGATCTGGATGATGATATGGAATTTGACATAGAGGATGATTCAAAGGATAAATAGGGCATGATCGTATCTATGCTCCAAGTGATCCTGGAAATGCCGGGGGTTACATCCATTAAAGAGAAGCGGCAGCGCATAAATTCACTGAAGCAGCGCATTATTAGAAAGTACAAGGTGAGCGCTGCCGAAGTTGATCTCCATGACAGTCTGAGTTTCGCCCAGCTGGGTGTTGCGGTGGTATCCAACAGCCGCCGCTACGGAGAAGGGCTGATGAATAAAATCCTGAACTTCTGTGAAGATGAGTTTGACGGCAGAGTGCACGATACTTCAATATATTCCGAGAACTATCAGTAAGTTGTTGAAGTGGTGAAATTTTATGGGGTGGGGCAGTCTGTTTCGGTGCGGGCAAGTTTTCCGCTAAGCTGTTAAGGCGCGCGGCATTCCTAAGAGAATTCCGGGGCGCCAGCATCCACGCCCCGGAGATCAAAAAATGTGATTATCGAATTTCATCTCCCCGGGGAATAAGGAACAGATCCTGGAGATTAAAATCCCGCATGGACTTCATTCCTTTTATCGGTTTCACCTTTTCGGCGACTAGATGAAGGGAGAATGAATGAACAAAGGGTTCATACTTTTCATCGTTAATCCGTAATTCGAACACAAAATCTTTTTCATCCCCTTCGTTATCGGCTTTAATTGGTTTGGGCCAGAAAAGGTATGTGCCCGGAGTGTTGCTGACGATTCTGTAGGGATTCTGCCAGCGGGTATCCACCATGGGAACTTCTTCGCCGTCGCAACGGAACGCCACATCCACATCCACAATAGGTGCGAAATTCAGGGCATTGAAGAGTCGGCCTTTAATCATGGGAAACTGGAAATAGAGTCCCTCGTCGATTGTTTCATTTTCAGGGTTTTTCCCCGTATAGAAACTGCGCTGAATGGTTGTGACTCTGCGTAATCCCTCATGCACCAGGGTTACGATATCAATCTGAATTTGTGGATCGTCCTGTATGTCGCTCTCTATATGCGCAAATCCCCGCCCGGAGCTGACATAGCGTTGGGGTATGCGGTTGAGTACGAAGCATGCCGCGTCCATTCTGCATTGAGCTGTGGTGCAGTAGCTGTATTCGTTGCTCTGCTCCTCATCATCGCAGATCTCATTGAGTATGTTCAGAACCTTGTCCTCCATGAGATTATGAATCTCCATATTCCTCTCCCTTCTGGATCTCCATCCGGATATCCAAGAGCTCTGTTAGATTCTTTACAACGCCGTTGAAATCCCGCAATGTTTCCTTCAATGCGTAGTAATTCAAACCCGCGTAATATATTTTGGAAAAAACGCTGAATGCGATTTCTTCCCTGTTGTTTATTATATTAACGTATGAACCGAATTCGTAGCAAATTTGCAACATCTCATCCATTCTGTCCCGGATAAAATCGTGGAAATCCGGGGGGAAGCTGAATACAAAGCTGAACTCAAGAAATCTATTCTGGGGGTCTATGAAGTAGGCGGCCATAAAACCGTCTTCCCCCTGAATGGTTGCGGAATAGGCTTGTTCCAGTTCCTCTCCGTCCACAATATCGTAATGGAGCTCCTTTAAAAGGATTTCCACTCTCCGTTTTCGTTCTTCCAAAACTGCTTCTTGTGACATGCATGCTCTCTAACAGGGTTTTAAATATCAATCCTGACTACAGTATAAACACTTTTTCCGGGAAACGCAGATTTTTCCGAAAAAGTTTGGTGCTCATTTAATGGATACAGATAGGCATTCAAAGGCGGCCGATGGCGCGAACCATCTGCATTGCGACCGGGACCCGGGCGAACACTGCCGCTTATTGCAGGCCTCCCAGGCTCAACAGACTATCCGTAGGTATGTTTTTTTCCCGAATTCGTTCCTTCACCGAAGGTGCCACCGCAAGACGGATCTTTCTCAGATTCCTGGTGAACTGATGAACCACCTCTTGGGTGAAAACCGTCTGGGCATCATGATAGGAAATGATTTCTGAATCACGGTCAATCATGAGTTTGGACTCAAAGGATATGTTTTCCGGAATATCCAGCAGGATTTGAAAATCATCCACATGGAGATCCAATAATTCTGAAAGTTCGCTCCGGATCAGTTCTTCCTGGATGGAACGGTGAGTGAGATCATCCAAATAGGTGTGTTGGGGGTTTTCCGGATCGACGCTCCAGGTACCGATGGTTTTAAACAGATCCCGGTTGTACACCTTGCGGATGAGGCTGAACTCCTCTCCCTGATTTTCAGCAAAGCTGCGGTAGAAACTGTCGTCATCCAATCCGTAGAGTTCGGATATACGAATGCTTTTCTTTTCCAAACCTCTGTGCAGCGCTTTTTTGATCATGCCCGTGGCGGTCCGGACAGTGGGGTGCCAGTACACGGCCCGATACATAAGATACTTGGAAAAAAGGAGCCCTTCGATTGTGGAAACCCCGTTTTGCGTAATGGTAAAACCATGTTCCGGATGGGGCTGAAGTACCGACAATATATAGTCTACGTCCTGGGATCCGTAAGGAACGCCGCAGAAATAGGCGTCCCGGTTAAGATAATCCAATTTGTCCGGATCGATGGGACCGCTGAGTATTTTACGGAAAAACGATACTTCCCGGGAACGGTTCGGCATGGTTTCATCCACAATTGCCGCCACCATCGCCGGGTCGATACCCGCATCGTTCTTGAGAATTCCGGTAATTGAAGAATCAAGAATCAGCCTTGAAGTCAGTTGCTCATGCTCATCCAGGGGAAGCTCCTTCAGACTATGGGTATAGGGAAAATGTCCCAGATCGTGAAGAAGGGCGGCAGCAAGAAACGCCTTGGCACCCTGAAGTGTCAGGGGCAGGGGAAGCGTGCTTTGACTCATCCGCTTAACCATTCTGGAGGCTATATGAAAAACTCCCAGACTGTGGTTTAATCGTGAATGGGTTGCTCCAGGATACACAAGATAGCTTGGACCAAGCTGTTTGATTCTTCCCAGCTGCTGGTATTCAGGAGTCTGAATAATTTTCAGAAAGGATTCTGGGAAATAGACATGACCCCACAGAGGATCTCTGATGGGGTGAATGCATTCATTAAGGAGAAAATCGTTGAAATATCTGCTCACATCGCTCATCACCACAGATCATAGCCTGATGATACGGCTCCTTGCAATCCTCATTTCCCTTCTTATCCTCAACCTTTCCTGCGGAGATGATCAAACCTCCTCCGGTGATTCCATTGAACGGGAAAACGCCGCTCAGCAAGCTGTGAACCGGGTCAGGGAGGCAGCCACTATGGATGGCCGGCCTCAGAATCAGGAATCCGAATCTGCAAACGGTCAAACCGGGTCAGAATCAGGAACGGAATCGGGAGCAGAATCCGGAGAAGGGCGTACTCAAAGCGAAACCCGTACAGCAGCTGATCAGCCTGATATTTCCCCCTCTTTGAAGAACTTTGTGGACAGCTACGATTTTACATCCACCGGGGTGGTACTTCCCAGCCATGATGTGCTGGGGGAAATACAAGCGCCGTTTCTCATGTCCCAACAGGAGAAGCGGATGTATGATATTCTCTCCCGCCGTGATTACTGGCAGGAAGTGGATTTTCAGGTATTCGGACTTGCCAATCCCCCCCGTGCTCCCTTTCGGTCTGTTAACATATTCTCGATTTACAGTCTCGGAAATTCCCGCTTTGATATCGCCTGCGAATTAAGATCCTTTGAGAGCACGCATTTCCTTCAGATTGTGGTATATTATGATGGAAACTCAGCTCGTATTGTTCATATAGCCGGGCTCAACGGAACGGGTGAAGAGGGAAACTGAATTTTAAATTGACGAGTTTCCCCTCCGGTCTGTACACAGAATATGGAAAATAGATAAAATTACTCGCATTTTCCAGTGAAACATCCTACTATTGAGAGAGACATTATGGCCCAGCAAATTCACAGAATAGAAAAAGAGTTCATTTTTAAAACCCTTATCGATAATCAGTCACCTGTTGCAGCTCATCGGGGGCAGTCCAGGTTCCGCGGAGTGTTAACCAAGGCAGATAAGCAAGTGATTAATCTGAAACTCGAGCACAGCGACCCGGATATCCTGAAGAAAAATGTTGAGTTGCGTCTTTTTTTTCGTTTCAGGGGTACGCCTATTACCTGTAGAAGTAAAATTCTCAGCATTGACGAAGAAACCCTTATTCTCCAGGCACCGGAGGAAGTGTATCGAGACTTATCGAGAAACTTTGAACGGGTGGAAGCGGGGAGCAATATGTCCCTGATCATGCTGATAAACGGCGAACGGCTAAAGATCGATTTTCCCGCCTCCGAGTCATATTACGAACCCGAGGCTCCTGACCTTGATTTTAATTTTGATGCCACACGGATCTCGGAATTGCTGAAAACATTCAGGGAACGCTCGGCTGCATTTGCCTCTGAAAATAAAATTACCATGTTTCGTGAACGGCGGCCCACCGATGTGGTTGAGCGTCTTGTTGCGCTATCGGGAAAGATTGTCATTCTTCCCTTCGAAGATTTAGATAATTTTACTCTGGTTCGATCAAAACTTGCGACGAAAATTCTCAAAGAGGATGATCTTCAAAGGATATTCAGGGAAGCAGGGGAGGACCCCATGCTGGCAGCCTCCCAGCTTACCGACCATGTTAACAAGAATCATTCCCAAAGACTGTGGCATGAGCTTTACTGCCCCGTACTGTTTCGGGAGTATGTTGTGGGATATATTTATCTCATGCGCGCGGATATTCAAACCACACCGTTTACCCAGGACCATCTGGAAATGGTGCATCAATTCAGTCGTCTTCTGACCTATTCGCTGAAACTCAATGGCTATTTCAAATCCGAACCGGTAAAAGAACAGTTCACCAAGTCTGAACTTGTGGATATTAGCGGTTCCGGTCTTCTTTTCAGCTATCCGCTGGACGGACCTTCAATACAGCTTTACACTGATGTGGAACTTACCGTAAAAATCGACGAACTTTCCATTCCTATTCTGGGCAGGGTGGTGCGAAAATTCCGGGATGCCGGAAGGATTTATCTGGGTGTACAGTTCATTGATCTTTCAGATAACGATCAGCATACCCTGTTAAAAGAGCTTTACGGGGAAAATTACGACGGTCAAATTGAAACAGCCGCCGACTGAGGACCGATTGTTCCATGTACTATATTCTTTTCGACATCCATCATATCAGCCAGCTGAAACAGATAATCCCGGAAACCGTTTCAGAAATCCGGAAAACGCTGACAGCAGATTGCGACCGCTGGGGGTTTACTCCGGTAGACCATTCTGAGCTGTTTCTTTTTAAGCATTCTCAGCTCAGTCCCGGTGAGCATGAACCTCTTCTGAGGGCTCTCTTTCAAGCCCGTGATAACCTGGTGAGCTTCGATGACGACTTGAATGGCTACAGTATTATTATTGAGGCGGTGGATGAGGGAGATGACATTTACTCCATTATTCCGTCTCTCACCGGTTCCCTCAGGGAGCGCAACGGAATGTATCTGGGACCGAAGGCTGCCAAGCTTCTTTCCCGGGTCCTTATCGGAGAACAGTACAGAGGACTGTGGAAGATCCTTGACAGAATGGAACGGGAAGATCAGGATCTGGGTACCGCATCGGATTTTGCCCTTTCCAAAGAGTTTATGGAGTCACTGTTCAACACCATCGAAGAGTGGATGAATGGGGAAAAGATGCCCGGTGAACTTCGCATTACCGGTACGGAAACTCAGGGAACCCATCTCCTGGGAAGAAAAATTATTCAGCGACTAACCAATCCCGATGCCCAGGGCAAAATTCCGTTCCAGGTTATCCAGCAGCCAGGAGATTTCTTCTCGTCATTGACCGCATCCCTGGATATTAATGATCTGAACTGGGTTCACCCCCTTTTGAATGAGACTGAACGTTCGGTTTGGAAAGAAAAGCTTTTTTCCATTACCCGTTACCGTCTCGATCCGGGGCTAGGCAGCCGGGATATTCCCCGTCCGCCCGAGGAGCCCTGGAACGACATGCAGGTAATTTTCCAGATATATCTCCGAGCTTACGCCCGGTGGTCCCGGCGGGGAGGCAATTCCCCCCTGGTAATTATCCATTTTCGCCGGGAGATGGAAGATTGGGAAATTCGATTTCTGAAACTGCTCATGGATTCCCTCCAACGTGAATCCAGACTCTTGTGGTTTTTCACCGGAGAGGAGCAATATCTCCCTTCGCAAAAACTGATGAAAGATTCCAGAAATTTGACGCTGGTCAGCAGAAGTCACAATGAAATTGAGCGGCTCCTGTCGGATCAAGATCTGGAAGATTCCCCCCTGGAGCCGTCCTATCTCTTGAGTATGACCCATGGCGATGCGCTTCCTCTGTTTCATTTTTTAACTGATTTCGATTATTATTCCCAACTTTTGCCCAGTCGGTTGAAAACATACGGAAGTCAGATTGTGGATACAAGTACCGGCATTATGTTGAGAGCTCTGGAACGACTCGATTTTGAAAGCCGGGAGGTGCTGTATGTCCTTACCCTTGCGGGAACGTGTTTTTCCCGGGAACGAATATTCAAACTATTTGAGGAGCGGGGAAAAACCCGGACGAGGATTACACAGATAATTAAGGATCTCCAGGCTTCGGGATTTTTAATGTACGAGCAGATTCACAACACCATTTTTCGTGACAACGTACAACATATTGCCTATACCCTTGGTGAGAAAAAGCAGGAATATCTTCATATGATCATCTCCGCTCTCAGCAACGGAACCAACGGCATGCCCCTTACCGAAGACGGCATAGCCTTACTGGTTGAGTACGCCCTTCGACAGCGGAACGGGAATCCGGCTCCTCAGCTCTACCGACACCTGCAGACGCTGTTAAACTGCAAACTCTACGGTGAATACCATCGGCTTATGGCCATGTTGGAACTTCGACCAAATTTCAGCGAAGCTTCACGGCTTCTGAAAGCCCAGTACTCGCTGGACATGGGGGAGTTTCATAAAGGTCTCCTGCCACTTGAGTATCCTGAAGATCTTTTGTGGAAGGCTGAGTGGCAGCTTCTCCAGGGACTTGCAGCCCTCAGGGAACGGGACTTCCACGGTGCCAAACAATACAGCAAAGAAGCGATTATTTCTTTTCAGCAGAATGGAGATTTACCCGGTCTTAGTTCATCTAATACGGTATTCGGGTATCTTCATCTGCGGAAGCGGAAACATCAGGAAGCATTTCACTACTTTACCATTGCAGAGCGCCATGCCGGAGTGTCTCCCAACGATTTGAATAGAATGTACGCCCGTTTTCTTCCCGTGCTCAGCGACTTTACAGAAGGTAAATACAGCCGGGTCAGGAAGGAACTGGAGGGTGACGAAGGCTTACTGGATCAGTTCTCAAACAACGCAGCACATTCATGGTATGCTGTAGCTGCCTTCCTAATATCTCGTACCTATTTTGCCCTGGGACTGTATGAAAAATGTTACACATTGCTGTCCCGGATTCTCAACAGTCTCAGTGGAGACCGATGGGTTCAGATCCGAAGAATATTTTACGCCTGGATGGCCAGAAGTTTGAATTATCTGGGCAGTCATGGGGCAGGGTGTGCCATCCTGGAAAACCTTCCTCCCAGCCTGGAACGGAACCTATACTTTGCCGAATCCAGCATTATTCGGGGTGAATTCGAGCAAGCTCTGGATAGGCTGAAAGACCCGGGTGCAGAAGTCCAAATGCAATATCCCACATCAATTCTATTTCCCTGGAACAGCGGTTTTTCCTGGGTGGAAGACATGTTTGTTGATGATCTCAGCCAGGATTCGGTGTTGTGGAACTTTTATTACGGCATGCGAAGCTATGCCCAGGGAATGATCGGGGATACCCAGGAAAGTATTGGAGGATTTCACTGGCTGACGCGGCAGAAGAAACTCCCATCGTCCGATCCCCATGAGAGCACGATTCTCTACTGGTACTCGGGGATTCTGGAAAAGAGCCGGGAAGATGAAGGGGAAGACAGACTGACGCTGTTGGGAAAAGCCGTCAAAGCCCTTCAGGAGCGCTCCAGCAGAATTGAAGAGCCTGCTGACAAACGGGAATACCTGAAAAACGTGGTGTGGAACCGTGAACTGCTGGAGAAGGCCAAACGTCATAACCTGGTATAATTTCACAAACTGTGCTGTTTGACCGCCGGCTATTTGCGTTTTCCGGGAAAATGCGGATCGTGTGCAGGCTTCCGCGAACAATCAAAAAAATAAAATGGAAAAAGGTCGTTGACACTTGTCAGAAGATTTTGATATATTCCCGATCTGTAACACGGTGGCGTAGCTCAGCTGGTAGAGCAAACGGCTCATATCCGTTAGGTCAGGGGTTCAAGTCCCTTCGCCACTATCATTACCAGGATGACACCAGATCGGTGGCATCAAAAAAAGGATATCCGATCCCCCGGATATCCTTTTTTATTTTTGCGGCTAAATTAATCTTTGTTTTTCTGTTTAACCTTTGCTTTTCTGTTTCTTGGCCGATTCCGAAATGGTTTGAATTTCACTGATGAACCCCTCGAGACTTTCAAAATTCCGGTACACAGATGCGAAGCGGATATATGCAACGTCATCCATGTCGTGAAGTTTTTTCAGTACCATTTCTCCCAATTCCCGGGAACTGATCTCATGGCTGCTTTTCGACAGAATCATGCTTTCATCTTCAATCTGGTTCAGTATATTCTCGATTTCCAATTGACTGATTTCACGTTTTTCCAGGGCTCGCTGTAATCCCCGTTCCAATTTTTCCCGGTTAAAGGGTTCCCGCCGTCCGCTGGATTTTACCACCATGAGGGGTTTGTCCTCAATTCGTTCATAACTGGTGAAACGGTAACTGCAATCCGTGCATTCCCGCCGCCTTCGAATGGCTGAACCATCAGCCAGCGTTCGACTTTCAATTACCCTGTCGTTTTTACTTCCGCAATGGGGACATTTCATGAGGTCAATGTATATTGCCGTATGGCTTTTCGCAAGAGAAGAGAAAAGAAGAGAAGAGCCCCCCGGAGCTGTATGTCCGGGGGACTGAGGAGGGAAAAGATCAGCCTTGAAGGCTTATATCTACACTGGGTCTCAGTTCGGCCAGAACCGAAACCGGCTGGTGTACCGGATGATTGAGAAAATCTTTAATCAACTGGCCGTCTGCTGCGGATTCAAGTTCCGGGTATGCAAGCTGCCATAGATTATAATCGAAGCGGGGGGCCCATTTACGGCTTCCCAACCGTGCGGTTGTGGAACAGTTATCCACCATGTGAGCGACCCCTTTGTAATGCATATAGGGGTTCAATGAATCCACGGCTTCAATTACCGATTCATTTACAATTTCAGAATAGCTGTGTCCATTTTCACGGAGAACATCAATTTGGGCAATCATGGTTGCAATATAAATTCCAGCGGTCACCGGGTTAACCGGAATTGCATCTTCCTTTCTGGCTGCCCGCACGCCTTCGCCCACCTTCCACATTTCGGTATTGTCGATGGTGCCGAAAGGGTAGCGCTCGAGGCGTTCGCCGGCCAGAACCACAGAACGGATTTCGTTTCCGCTTGATACTTCCTGGTAACACTCCATGAGGATTTCGAATGCCGGATGATAGGCTGCGGAATACGCTTTTTCAAAGGTTTTTTGTTCTTCCCCGGAAAGGGAATCGTAGACCGCTTTGATTCCTTCCCGTGAGATTTTTTTGCTGATGGGACCGGTAATGGATTCAACGGTTTGTCGGAATGCTTCCTGCTTATCCATTCCCTTTCCAACAAACCGGCGCCAGAGACTTTCAACAATCCCGTGAACCGCACCCAGCAGAATGCCCCGTTCGCCGTAGATATCCGAGCGGTACTCCATTTCCATGGTTGTCATAAAACTGAACGGAGCACCCAGGGCAACAGCCCAGCCGATGGCATAATCAGTTGCTTTCCCGTCAATATCCTGATGTACTGCGAAGCTGGTGTTAATTCCCGCGCCGTTCACTTCTTTGCCCTGTTCATAGAGCCGGCGAACAGAAGGCCCCATCCCCTTGGGGCAGACGGCAATCACATTAAGATCTTCGGGAAAGTCCTTCCCCGCAGATTTGAGATACCCGAGGAGAAAACCGTGGGATAATCCAAGGGTGGCCCCTTTTTTCATGCTTTTAAATATTTTTTCATGGAGACTTACCTGGGCTGCATCTGAAATAAGAAGGATCACCAGGTCTGCTGAAGAGATCACTTCAAACATCTCTCCCAGAGTACCCGACTGGGGGGTAAAACCCGCAGCTTCGGCTTTGGACCAGCTGGCACTTCCTTCTCGCAGTCCTACTTGCACGGTAATTCCGCTTCCTTCAAGGCTGTCCCGGAGATTCTGTGCCTGTGCAGGGCCCTGAGAACCCCAGCCGATTACTCCAATGCGGGAAATGCCCTCAAAGGCTTGGGAAAGCCGGGAAAAAAGATGTCGGCCTCCCCGAACGATATATTCGGTATTTCCATCCAGATTGATGGATTCCTTGTCGAATATTTTACTGGTAAAATCAAGTTGCATGGTTCGCTCCTTCGTGCAATGTGAAATCAACCCTGTATTGATTGATACGGCGAATATATCACAGGAAAGCATTTGCAAGAAGTGAAATATTTGCACTATATTATTGCAATAAACGCAATATAACAGGTGCGAGACTTTTTCTATCCTTAAGGATGATGAGATGAATTACCAGCAACTTCAGTGTTTTGTAACCCTTGCTGAAACCAGAAATTTCAACCGGGCGAGTTCCCGCAGCTATATGAGCCCGTCTGCCTTTTCCCGGATAATTCAGCGTACAGAGGATGAGTTGGGAGTTGAGTTGTGTGTCCGGAATACCCGGGAGCTCTTTATAACCACCGCAGGGGAGCGTTTTCTGTCCTATGCCCGGGAAGCTCTTGCGGAGTATGAAAATGTCCGGCAGCAGCTGCACAGCGGAGAAGTTTCCGGGGATCTGAGCATCTTTGCAACGGTTACCGCCTGCTATTCCATTCTTCCAAAGGTGCTCAATCCGTTCCGCAAAGCGTACCCCGGGGTAACCATCCATCTGCGTACCGGAGATGCTGCGGATGCCCTGGATGCGGTGCGGATGAACCGGGTTGACTGCAGTGTTGCCCCCATTCCGGATACTTCGGCGGAGGATCTGTTTGTCCAGGTGCTGACAGCTACGCCTCTGGTGTTTGTGGCTCCCTGGGATGAATTTCGAAAGGAGTTGGAAGGGTTTCCCGTGGATGCTCCCTGGGATGAACTGCCGATCATTCTCCCGGAACGGGGGCTTGCCCGGGAGCGCATAGATACCTGGTTTCGAAGCAGGGCAATACACCCCCGAATTCGGGCTGAGGCTGCGGGAAATGAAGGGATTCTTTCCATGGTAAATCTTGGTCTGGGTATCGGCCTTGTGCCTGAGCTTGTGGTGGTTAACAGTCCCCTCACCGAAGGTCTGGAAATTCTTCCCCATATTGATGAGGTTCCCGATTTTCAGGTGGGGGTGGCGGCCAAGCAAAGCAGAAGGGCCAACCCGGCGCTTCGGGCCTTTATGCAGAGTGCAATGGAAAATCTGAGCTAAAATACCTTCTGCTCTGAGCGCCGGCTTAGCATAGCGGCCATGCTCCAGTCTTGGCTCTACAGATGTACCGGGCTATGCCCAGTCTTGTTTCGCCGAGTTGGACATGAGCTCCGGCTCGCAGGACTCTACCGGGGCTTACAGCAGCATGGACCCCGCCGCCAGAACCGCCGCGGACAAACAGAGCAGCCCGTTGGACCAGGACAGCCATTGAATGTGAGGAAGAGTTACAGGCCCATCCTCCTTCCACCCCCGGAGCATGAGGGATCTGCTGTATCCTGTACTGAGATTTCCCATATGTTGCAGCATTAACACCCCCATGGCCTTTAGGTACCGTAACGGATGCTTTCTGATCAGAAGTCCCCGCAAACGAATGCGCTGACCGGAATCCCGGGCGGCGTCGAGTAAGCGGGGAATGGCGCCCAGCATGACCCTGAGCATGGTGGAAACGGTCCAGGCGAACCGTGCATGAAGGGGGCGGATCAGCCGATAAATTCCATCCTGGAGTCGTGAAAGTCTGGTGGTGGACATCAACAGATGGGTGCTGATAATTGAATTGGATATATGTAGTATGAGGCGGAGAGTTTCTTGGGCCCCTTCACTGTTCCAATTCAGGGTGAAATCGTATGTTAGGACTGACAGCTCAAGGGGGATGCCCTCAGCCAAATGAGCTCTGCTGATGTAGCTGATAAGAAATATCCAGATAAATGCCCGCAATTCTTTCATGACCCGGAGAAGCCGGGTTCCCACCAGGAGACTGACGACAATCATTGCCGAAAGGTTTAGAAGCATCCCGGCAAAACCTGCGGTGGAAAAGAAAAGATTGAGGCAGATATATACAATGAATTTGACCGAAGCGGATGCGTTGTGGAGGATGCTTGTTCCACCCTGATAATGAAAGCTCAGGTTTTGAGCCATGTCATATCCTTGATCTTCATGGGAGGCTTACGTACATCGTGGTCCTCCAGAAAATTCAGCACCCGCTCGGGCAGGGCGTCGGCGATAATCCGGCCTTCCTTGAGCAGAATCAGCCGGTCAGCCAGGGCCAGACACTTTTCCAGACCATGGGTCACAATCACAATTCCCCGTTTTTCCTCTTTCAGGCGGAGAATCTGATGCAGGGTCTCCACAACTCCCGGATAATCCAGGTTTTCAAAAGGTTCATCCATAAGAATGTAATCGGGGTTCATGGCAAGAATGGATGCAAGGGCCAATCGGCGTATTTCTCCGCCGGAAAGGCTTCGGGGGTTCTGATCCCGGTGCTCATGGAGGCCGCTCCACTCAAGGGCGTACTCAAGGCGTTTGTGCAGTTCATCCTCAGAAAGATCCAGATTCCGAAGGCCGAACAAAATATCTTCCTCCACAGTCTGCTCAATTACCTGCATTTCAGGCTGCTGAAACACCAAACCCACCCCGGTACCCAAGGCCTGTCCCTTCAAAGGGTAGGGCTTGGAGTTCAGACGGATGCTTCCTTCAAATGTATCAAGAAGGCCTGCCAGGGCGTGAATCAGCATGGTTTTTCCCGCACCGTTGGGACCGGTGATTACTGTTATCTCACCGGTGTGAAACCTGCAGCTGATATTAGAGAGGATTTGGTGTTCGTCTATGAATAACGAGAGTTGATCAGCTTCGAGCATTCCCTTCCAGTATCCTCCGAGCGGGTATTGCCAGTAAAACAGCGGCAATAATTTTTATCACATCCCCGGGAACATAGGGAAGTACGGCCCGGCCAAGTCCGATGCGCCAATCCCAGCCAAGGTTGAGTACGATCCAGGGATACCCGATTGCATAGATGATGAGGGTTCCAGCCACGGTTGCAAGAATATCTCTCAGCAGAGGCGACATGGCACCACGGTTCAGATGACCCGCATGTTCCGCGGCACTGGCCTTGTGTCCAGGGCGCATATGTACGATGAGGGACATGAGCAGCGCAGCCGGGAGAAATCCGATAATAAATCCGCCGCTGGGACCCAGTATTACCGCAAAACCGCTGGTTCCTCCGGCAAATACCGGCAGGCCTGCAATCCCTGCGAAAATATACAGTGCTGCAGCCCCAAGGGCATAAAGCGGTCTGAGGAGAATTCCCGCCAAAAGGATGAAAAACGTCTGGAGGGTAATAGGCACCGGACTCAGGGGAATATCAAAACGGATCATGGCACCTACTGCTATGAGGGCTGCGAACAATGCGGTTTGAACGATATTCTGAATATGCTTCGTTTGATAGGTCATGGAATCTCCTATTCGGTTGTACTGATTCGCGAAAAAGGCTTGCGAATTTTCTATTGCGCGATGAGCCCGCGATTGGCTACTATAAAGGCTATGTATAAAAGTGTCAGTAAATTACTCTGGAAAAGCCTGAATTTCATTCAGGAATTCCTTCAGATCAGGGGAGCCGGAGGGTTTCGCCCTGCTTTTCGCCCCCCATTGTTTCCCTCTTTGTTGATATTGACGTTGCTCGGGGGGATATTTTCAGTCCAAGGGCAGAATCTGGATAATGAGTATCTTGGGAGCATGTATCCGATTACTCAGGTGATGGCGCCCTATGGGGAAGAATCCAATCCACCCGGGCCTGATGCCACCACATTTTACCCATTGAGTTACCAGAACATCTTCGATCTTGCTCCCCCAAAGCACACCGCCCCCATTGCCCTCCTTTTGGAGTTGGAGACCGGCACTATTTTGTATGGGAAAAATATCCGTCAGGAGTATCCTCCAGCCAGCCTGACCAAACTGTTTACCATGTATACCGCGCTGGAAATCTATGAGGAGCTGGGGGTGGAAATGGAAGATACCGCTGAATTCAGCCCTGCTGCCTGGGCGGAAAATGCTCCCCCCAGGTCCTCTCTCATGTTTTTGGGACCCGATCAGGCACCCAGCATTCGTGAGATTCTCCTTGGTCTCATGGTTTCCAGCGGAAACGATGCTGCCATGGCCATAGCCGAGACCAGTACCGGGAGCATGGAAGGATTTATGCTGCGAATGAACAGGATAGCCCAACAGTTGGGGCTGCGCTCAAGCGGCTTTGTGGAGCCTTCGGGGTATTCGGAGAATAACCGCTCATCCGCATTGGACCTGGCCCGGCTTACACAGCTTTATCTGGATCGATGGCCCTGGGTCATCGATCAGTTCCACCGGGTGAAAAGTTTTACATATCCCCGGCGTGAGCATATGCTTAATGGGGCAACCGCCCAATTCATGAATATCACCCAATATAACAGAAACGGTCTGATCGATAGCTATGAAGGCGCTACGGGGCTGAAAACCGGATATATTGATGAATCAGGATACAATCTCATTGCCACAGCCCAAAAAGAGGGTATGCATCTGTTTGCACTGATCATGGGGGTACAGGCGGAGAATTCAATGGATGGTTCCAGGATTCGGGAAGAGGAAGCTGCGGCTCTTCTGGATTACGGATTTACCAACTTCACTACGGTTGAGCTTCACGTCCCTGAATCCGTTATTCCGGTAAGAACGGGGAGGGAAGAAGGAATTGAATTGTCAGCTGAATCGCTTGAGATGATTGTTCCGGTGAGCAGAGGAGATATAACCGTTCAACGCAGGCGGCCAGCGGCCTTGCTTGCACCTGTGGCCGGGGATCAGATTGTGGAACGCTACCGCTGGATCCAGGACGGAGTTATTGTGGGGGAATACGCCCGGGAGTCCGGTCGTCAGATCGTCCGCAGCAATGGCCTGAGGGGTATTATTCAGAGCGTGGGGCAGTTTTTCCGAAGGCTATTCACCGGAGAAGAGCCGCTGGAAGGGGATATCAGCGGCTTTTCCGTGCAATAGCTTCAATTTCTATGGCTGCATCTTTGGGCAGCGCGGATACCTCAACGGCGGCCCTGGCGGGGTAAGGTTTCGCCAGGAATGATTCGTATACCGGATTAATGGATGCATAGTCACCCATCTGCTTCAAAAAAATTCTGCAATGCACCAGATCCTGGTAATCCATACCGGCGGCTTTCAGAAGCCCGCCGATATTGTTCATCACCACCCTGCATTGTTCCACCCCAGTGCCGGGTATGCACTCACCGCTTTGGGGATCGAGTGCTATCTGGCCTGAAATATAGAGGGTGTCGTCCACCAGCAGTGCCGGTGAATACGGGCCGATGCCTGAGTTGCTCTCTGTGCTGATCTGTTGTTTCATATTTTCTTCCTGAGCGGACTCTCCGGTGCTGGCAGCATCCCCAGCATAGATCAACTGACCCCGGTCAGCGCTTTAATATACTGAAGACGCTCATAGCTTTCCGGCTTGTCAGATTTCTTCTGCGCATAGCGTCCCTTTAATTCCTGAATACTGGAAACTCCAAGGCCGTCCAGCTGAACTTCCATATCCTGGAGAATGCTCTCCACAACCTGAGTATTGTTACGGTAAACCACCGAGCACAGCTGAACAGCATCCGCACCGGCGGCAATCAATTTTAACGCCGTTTCTGCACTGTGAACCCCTGTGGATGCGGCAAGCTCAACACCCGCCCGGTCGAACAGAATGGATATCCAGCGCAGAGCCTGATGGTAATCCTCCGGTGAACTCAACGATACCCTGCCCTTAGGTTGACCTGTGCTGAGATCGAAATCGAACTGATAAAAGCGGTTGAACAGCACCAGAGCATCGGCTCCCGCCTTCTGAAGTCGGGTAGCGAACTCCGGCAGACTGGTGAAGTAGGGCCCCAGTTTGATTGCCAGGGGGAGGGAGCTGTGTTTCCGGATCGTCTCCACGCTGCGAATCAGCTCTTTTTCAAGGTCGTCTGCTTTCTGATTGAAGCGCCGGGGCATGAGGCTTAAGTTCACCTCCAGAGCATCGGCTCCCGCAGAATCCAGCTGTACGGCGTACTCCTTCCACCATTTTCCGTCCACACAGTTCAGGCTGGCGATAACGGGAATATCCACCTTCTGTTTCGTCTCCCTCACCAGATCAAGGTATTGGGCGGGGCCCAGACTCATGCCCATCTGCTCTATATAGTCGTAGGCTTCCGCGTGGGAGAGGGTATCGCCCATCTCATTGGTTTCAGCCTGTATCTGTTCCTCAAACAGGGATTTGAGTACCACCGCAGCGGCTCCTGCTTTGGCAAGTTTTTCGATGCTGTCGCTTTGTGCCGTGAGGCTGGAGCTTGAAATAATCAGGGGATTTTTCAGCTTCAAACCCAGATAACTGGTATGTAATTTCGACATGTAAGAATCCTTATATAGATAATTATTGGTACAATCCTAGTATATCCGAAAATCTCGCAGCTGGAAAGCAACAATCTCTCCTTCCGGCTTTTCACAGAGGATATATATTAGTACATTAGTAAGAAATAGAACCTAAGGAGGAACTATGTCATTTACCACACCCGATTTACCCTACGGTTTTGATGCCCTCGAGCCGTATATCGATGCAAAAACCATGGAAATTCACCATGATAAACATCATACAGGATACACCAAGAAGGTAAACGCCGCCCTGGAAGGCAGCGATTATGCCGAAAAAGATATTGTCACTCTCCTGAAAGATCTTAATTCCCTTCCTGAAAGCATCCAGACCAAAGTGCGGAACGCCGGCGGCGGACATTATAACCACGGACTTTTCTGGGAGATTATGTCTCCCAAGGGCGGCGGCCAGCCTGAGGGCGTACTGGCAAAAGATATAGAAAAAACCTTCGGCGGCTTCGACGAATTTGTGAAGCAGTTCAGCAGCGCCGCCACCGGACGCTTTGGAAGCGGCTGGGCGTGGCTTGCCGTGGACGGTGGAAAGAAACTCAATATTCTCAGCACTCCCAACCAGGACAGCCCGCTTACCCAGGGACTCACTCCCATTCTGGGGCTGGACGTGTGGGAACATGCGTATTATCTGAAGTATCAGAACCGCCGGCCCGAATATGTGGAACAATTCTTCAACGTAATAAACTGGAACAAAGTCAGTGAACACTATCAAAATTTGATTTAATCTGACACCGATTAATCATCCGTCCAGTATTTGAAACACAGATCTTGCGAAGGCCCGGTTTCCTCCGGGCCTTTGCTGTCTCCGGGGCTTTGATGTCGCTGGGCCTTTGCTGTCTCTGTGGCTTTGCTGTCGCCGGGGCTTTGCTGTCGCCGGGGCTGCAGGGTGGAATGACATGTTCCAATGAATTGTGGTATAACCCGGGTACCCAGAGGAACGGGAAATTGGGGAAGGCAAGCGGTTCCCCGCTGATATTCCCACCGGCGAAATATTTCGGTGATAGCCGATTAGTAGGTGATGATTATGGATGGAAATATATTAGAACAGAGCAGACTCCAGCAGGATTTCCCGATTCTGACCGGTAAAATGCGCAAGAAACCCTTTATTTATCTGGACAGCGGTGCAACATCCCTCACTCCCGAACCGGTAATAGAGCGTATTTCCCAATACTACCGGGAATACGGGGTGAACATTCACCGGGGAATCTATGAATTCAGCGAACGGGCCACCAGGGAATTTCATGAGGTACGTCTTGCCGCCGCCCGTTTCCTAAACGCCGGCGAAGAGGGCCAGATTATCTTTACCCACGGCAGCACCGAATCATCCAATCTGATTGCCTATTCCTGGGGCAGAAAATTCCTGAAAAAAGGGGACGTGATTCTCACCACCGAGTACGAGCACCATTCTTCGCTGGTTCCCTGGCATGCGGTGTGCGAAGCCACCGGCGCAGAGCTTCGATTTATCCCCATTGACCGGGAGACCCTGGAGCTGGATATTCACTCCTATGAAGATCTCCTGGATGAAAAGGTGAAGCTGCTGGTCATGAGCGGTATGTCCAATGTGACCGGTTACATGCCTCCTCTGAAGCGGATGATACAAAGCGCCCATGACAATGGTAGCGTTGTGGCTCTGGACGGGGCCCAACTGGTGAGCCATCATAAGGTGGATGTTCAGGAGCTCAAGCCCGATTTTCTCTTCTTCTCTGCCCACAAAATGCTGGGACCCACGGGGGTGGGGGTGCTCTACGGACGAACCGAGCTTCTGGATGCCATGGATCCCTTTATGTACGGGGGAGATATGATTCTCAAGGTGCACAAGGACCATTCCACGTATCATCCCCTGCCGGAAAAATTCGAGGCCGGTACGCCGAATATCGCAGGAGTACTGGGCTTTGGAGCAGCGCTGGAATATTTGGCGGATATCGGGATGGAACGCATAGAAGCCCACGAGCGCAGCCTCATTGACTATGCCGAAGAACGGGCCCGGGAGGTAAAGGGGCTGCAGAGCTATCTGCTCCCTGATTCCGGGAAACGGGGGGGTATTTTCAGCTTCAACGTGGAGGGGCTGCACAGTCACGACCTGGGAGCAGTCCTGGACGCCCAGGGAATTGCCATCCGCACCGGCTTTCACTGCGCCATGCCTCTCATGGAATGGCTGGGCGTCCCGGGAACCGCCAGGGCGAGTCTCTACCTGTACAACACCCGGGAAGACATAGACGCCCTGTTCCACGGCATAGAGCAGGCCAAGAGCGTCTTCGGCGCATAATATTCGGCGTACCCAAGCTCCGGCGAGGGACGGCCCAAAAACTCAATCAGGAGTGAAGCAAGGCAATGGACCAGGAGCAATCCAAAAATATCATCATCCGACACTACCGTGAACGTCCCTGGGAACGCCTCCCCGATCAGCCCAGGCTGGAAGGACATGAGGTAAACCGTTCCTGCGGAGATGAACTGACCCTGTTCATCCGGACCGACGGAGAGGTAATCAGCGACATCGGCTACCAGGGAAAAGGATGCTCTATCTGCATCGCCTCGGCGGACATCCTCTGCAATGAACTTAACGGGGTGCCGGTCTCCCAAGCCCGGGAAACCGCCCGGGAGTTTCTGAAAACCCTGGAGCCCGGGAGCGAACATGAGGCCGAACTTCCCGGAGACATTCCCGCTCTGCTCACCCTGAAACAGTTTCCCATGCGGCAAAAATGTGCCACCATGGGCTGGAAAATTCTGCTGGATCTTACGGAGTAAACCGTTCCCGTCCAAAGCCCTGGCCCGGTAAGCCAGGCCCCGGTAAGCCTTGGGATGGGGCGTTTTTCGGCCCCTGTCACTGGAGTAAGATCCTCATCTTCGTTAAAATATGAATGGCAATTTCAACGAATTATCATTCCCGAATTTGCCGTAACTTTATAACATTATAGAAAAAGGAGTTTGTGCATGTACAAACTGGTACTCATCAGACATGGCGAAAGTGTCTGGAACAAAGAAAACCGCTTCACCGGCTGGACCGATGTGGATCTGTCAGAAAAAGGTCTGGAAGAAGCAAGAACCGCTGGAGAAATTCTCAAGTCTGAAGGGTTCACCTTTGACATTGCGTTCAACTCGGTTCTTCTCAGGGCAATCAAAACATTGAACATCGCTCTTGAAACCATGGGGCTTCACTGGATTCCGGTTATTAAGAGCTGGAGACTGAATGAGCGTCACTACGGTGCTCTCCAGGGCCTCAACAAGGGGGAAACCGCAGACAAGCACGGTGAAGAGCAGGTGAAAATCTGGCGCAGAAGCTACGACGTACCGCCCCCGGAACTGGACGTGGACGATGAGCGGTACCCCGGCCGAGACCCCCGCTACGCGGATCTCTCCAAGGAAGAGCTTCCCAAAACCGAATGTCTGAAAGACACCGTAGACCGGTTTCTGCCCTTCTGGCACGAAGAGATTGCTCCCACCATTAAAGCTGGTAAGAAAGTGGTAATTGCCGCCCACGGCAACAGCCTCCGGGCACTGGTGAAATATCTGGACAACATGAGCGACGAAGAAATCGTAAAGCTTAACATCCCTACCGGAGTGCCTCTGGTATATGAACTGGATGATAATCTCAAACCCCTGAAGCATTACTACCTGGGCGACCAGGATGCAATCTCTGCAAAAATGAATGCGGTTGCCAACCAGGGAAAGAAGGGCTGATCCTTCTGCCGCCACACAATCTTGGAAAAAAAAACGACCGGAGGATTATCCCCGGTCGTGTTTTTTTTTAAGTTAGTGACGTAATAGTCAATTTAGAATAAGACCTTATACCACAAGAACAGGAACGTGATGAATTGGTAATTATAAAACCCATTGTTTGATTAAAATAAAA
>NZ_JBXWXS010000028.1:0-16618 GCF_059431795.1 Salinispira sp. | reverse complement strand
AAGGAGGTGGAAACATTTCCAAAAATGGTGGAAATGTTTCCATACGCCGCTGACCGGATCCCCACATCCAGTCCCGGCACCGCCTCATGGGTCAACGACTCATGCTATGTAATGGTAATTGCAAGGTAAGAATTGAAACCCCAAGAATTACCCCCTGATACATATATGAAAACACTGTTCAGCGCGTTTGACAAGAGAAAATTTTCAATTTTTTTCAGGTTGTTGATATTTATGCAGAATATTCGCAATTTCATACAAGATAAACCGATTTTAGTTGAGTGTTTTGGAAATAAAATCGATTTGCAGCAGGAAAACCAGCTCCCTCCCCCGGACATGGAATATGTATCTCAATAGGGATGAATCCCCTTTAATAGTCCACCCTATATGGAACAGTAGGCGCAGTATCTGGGGAGATATTACCGTGGGATAGACAATGTATACCGGATGCTAATCGTCGTCGAATCGGCGGGCGAACACCTCTAAAAGATGCTCGATGGCGGCATCTTCGTCGGGACCGTCCGCCCGAATGGTAATCTGGTCGCCGTGCATGGCTCCCAGGGAGAGAACCGCCATAATATCGCCGGCATCTGCCGCCTCCCCATCTTTAATGAGCTGTATGGTGGATTGGTAGTTTTCAGCCGTTTTGAGAATCATGGCCGAGGGGCGGGCATGAATACCTTTGGGATTGGTGAGTGTAATGGTCTGTTCCCTCATGCCCCCAAGTATACGGAGAGTGACAGGAATTGTCTATTCACGATTTATGGCGGAACAATTCCTGTACCGGTGCGGCCGTAGGCCGGTACAGCCGTGGGCCGGTGTGGCTGCGTGCCGGTAAGATCGTGTGCCGGTAAGATCGTGTGCCGGGCCGGCGGACCGCTATATGCCGCCGAATGGAAATGGGGCCGACAATGAAGTTCGGCAGCGGATGCGGCGGGGCACTGGAAAACGGAGGGTTTTAAGACAGTCAGGCACATGTTTCATGATACAAGCAGCGAATCCATTTTCGCATACAGATGCTGGGTTACGAAGGGCTTGAGAAGTACATCATTCATCCCGGCCTTGAGAAATGAGTCTACTTCTTCCGGAAGTCCATGGCCGGTTACGCCCAGAACGGGGAGATCCTGCCGGCCGCCTATCTCCCCGGAGCGGATTTTAGCGGTAAGTTCAAGGCCCGACACCTGGGGCATGCTCACATCCAGAACCGCCAGATCCACCCGGTGACGCCGGATGAGGTATTCGGCTTCGCTTCCATTCACCGCAGTATGAACCTCACAGCCTTGCATCTTCAAAAACCGGGTAATGGTGCTTCTATTAATGGGATCATCCTCTGCCACTATTACGCAAAGACCCTGAAAACGCAGGGGGCGCTCTTCAGTATCCGGCTGCTGTGCCTGATCCCGGGTGTGTTTCAGCAAATTGGGTTGAGCCGGGAGCTGGAGGGTAAATGTGCTGCCTTTTCCCGGAACGCTTTCCACTGTGAGTCGCCCGTCCATGAGGGCTGCCAGTCTCCGGGCCAGGGGGAGCCCCAGTCCCAGGCCGGTGCGGAAGCTTGTATTCCGGCTGTCCAGTTGTACGAAGGTTTTAAATATCGTCTCCTGCTGCTGCCCATCCAAGCCCGGTCCGCTGTCCTCCACCTGGAAGGACAAAACATCCCTGTCACGGAAACATCTCAGGCGCACAAAACCTTCCCGGGTGAACTTTACGGCATTGGAAAGAAGATTGCGGATTACCTGCCGGAGATGTTTTTCATCGCCGTAGTATTCAATAGCGGGTATTTTATTCTCCAACAGAAGCTTCAGCCCTTTGGCACGGGCGTCGCTTTTAAATTGTTCCAGCTCATCCGATGCAGCATCTCCCGGCACATGAAAATCTTTAGATATTTCAACCGCACCGGTTTCCAGTCTGCTTAGATCCAGAAGATCCTGAACCAGCCGGTTCATCGCCCCCACGGCCATCCGCAGAGTCTTAACGATATTCTCCTGCTCTCCGTCCAGTTGAGTATCTTCAAGAAGCTGGGACATTCCGTTAATACCGTTCAGGGGGGTGCGGATCTCATGGGATATGCTGGAAATGAATGTTTTTTTCAGAACCTCTGCGGATTGCGCCTCCCCCGCAGCATCCAGATATTTTTTTTCCAGGTTCTTCATGCTGCTGATATCTAAAATAAAAACAATCCGCTCGCCTATACTGTCCTCAAAACTGCATATGCCGCAAAGGTCAACCTGCTGGGAAATAATCTGGGCGCTGAACCCCGATGGTCCGGGAACCCTATAGCTTACCGGGAGTTCCATCCCTTCAATCCTGGGAAGCTGCATATGCCAGGATTCTTGCAGTTCATCAAAATTGCGCCCATCAAGCTCCTGCTTTTCCATGGAGAGTATCTGTCTGACCATGCGGTTAGTTTCAAGAATTTTTCCTTCATGATCCAGAACCAGGATTCCCATATCAGAATCGGAACGGAGAATACCGCTGGTATCTATGAGGGTATCCAGGTTGCCGAAGGTTTCCATTCGTTCAAGGATTTTTCCCATCACCATGCTTACCATGCGGAGATCATCCTCCAAGCCGTTCAGATCTTTCAGCTCACCGTCCAGGAAAAAGACCATACAGCCCAGCGTGACTTCTGCCCCGGGTATGTAGGCTGTAAGAATCGTTTGGCGTTGCTGTTCATCGTACATCAGATCCAGATCGTGAAACCTGGAGCGGGGATTGAGATCGGCAGTCTCAAGCACATTTATCATATTGGAACGGAGATTATCCATTGATTCGGGGGGCCAGATAAGGGTTTCTCCGGGAACATCCGAATCGCTTGAGGTAAACACTCCGGCGGCGGACTCTGCTTCCAACAGGGATGCGCAGTACTCAAGTCCATTGTACAGAACCTGGCCCGGATCCCCGGGGCCGGGGGATTGGGCGTTCACATGTTTCATCAGCTTTTCATTGAGATTTCCAACCGAGGGGCGGCGGAGAAGGAGACAAAACAACCCCTGCTCACCGGAATGCTCCACCGGGCTTGTAAAAAGTTCCACTTCAACATCTTCCCGGGTTTCATGAGATTTGGGACTTTGAAGGCGAAAACGGAAGTGGCCGCTTCCCTGCTCCATGCGGCCCACCCCCGGAAACCCCAGTTTTTCAAGTTGGTGGACGTGGGTTATCCCGGACCATGCACTTCCACCAGCGTTCTCCAGAAAATTTTTAAATTCGGCATTCATTTCCAGAATTTGCCCTTCGGGAGAAGAGATATAGAGCATTGCCTGGGAGCTTTCCTCGAAGATGTGCCGGTATAATCCGTCGGGGCGCTTTTCATTTTCCATTAATCCATTTTCCATTAAAGAGAACCTCGCATTTTTTTACAGCGATATTATACTTAGTATATGCGGGAAGGCTTTCAAAAATCGAAGATTTTAGAAATTCCTCCCCCAGGCAGCCTTACTACAGGAGTCGGCAATGAAAGCGCTAATTGTGGAAGACGATATTCCAAGCAGAATGTTTATTGAAAAAATAATAGAACCGTTCTTCTCTATCCACACGGCGGAAGACGGAATTCAAGCCATAGACGCGTTCACCAAGGCCTTTGAAGCGGACGATCCTTACGGCATTATTTTTCTTGATATTATGATGCCCAACATGGACGGTCAGGAGGTGCTGAAGCAAATCCGCAGCTATGAGTCCGAACATGGTATCGGCGGACTTCAAGGGGTTAAGATCATCATGACAACCGCATTAAAAGACAGCGGGAACATTATGCAGGCCTTCAACGCCCAATGCGAGGCGTATCTTCCCAAGCCCATAGAAAAAGAGGATGTGCTGAAAACGGTACGTGAGTTCGGTCTGATTCCCAGTGAAGTTTGACAGCGCCTGATTCAAAACCCTGAGGGTCTAAAAAAAGACCGCCGGTATGGAATATCCGGCGGTCCCTTCCCTGCCCGCCTGCGGGGCAGAGGTGACGAATAGCTTACATTTGGACTTAAATATGAATTGCCCAGCCTTCAACACCCCGGGCGGCTTCCATAATTCCCTCGCTGATTGTTGGATGGGCGTGGATCATGGTAGCCACGTCTTCTGGCAGCAGTTCGCTTTTCTTGGCAAGCAAGATCTCATGAACCAGTTCGGTGGCGCTGTAGCCCACAACATGACCGCCCAGAATCTCATGGCTGTCTTTGTCGTAGATGATCTTTACTACACCGCTACCCTTCTCTATGGCATTGGCTTTGCCGATGCCGCTGTAGGGAAAGCTGTAGGAGGCGTAGTTGAGACCCCGCTCTTTTGCCTGTTCCTCGGTGGGGCCGAAGGAACCCACTCCGGGCTCGGTGTACACCGCTCCGGGAATCTCATCGGGGTCAATACGGGCTTCTGATCCGGCATGGCCTGCCATGTGTTCGACGGCAATCTCCCCTTCCTTGCTTGCCACATGGGCCAAGAGGGGGGAAGCGATTACATCGCCAATGGCATATACGCCGGAAATATCAGTCTGATAATAATCGTTGACTTTAATAAAGCCCTTTTCGGTGCGGATTCCCAGATTGTCCAGTCCCAGATTTTCCGAATTGGGTGCCCGGCCGACGGCCACAAGAATCTTCTCGGCCTTCAGGCTCTCCTTCTTGCCGTCTTTGGTTTCCATGGAAATGCTAATACCGCTCTTGGTTTTCTTCAGATCGCCTGCTTTGACGCCGGTGTGGAATTTGATTCCCAGCTTTTTGAACTCCCCTTCCATTACCTTGCTCACCTCCCCATCTTCCAGGGGAAGCAGACGGTCCATCATTTCCACAATGGTTACATCCACCCCGAAACAGCCCATTACATAGGCGAACTCCATGCCGATGGCGCCGGCACCAAGAATGACCAGGCTCTTGGGAAGTTCCTTCAGGCTCAGAATGCCGGTGGAGCTGAGTACCTGTTCTTCATCAAACTCGAAACCGGGGATTTCCCGGGAGCGGGAGCCGGTGGCAATGAGTATGTGCTTGGCCTCCACGGTAATATCTCCGTCTTTGCCGCCGCTCACCTTTAGCTCTTTTGAAGAAGCCAGTTCGGCACTGCCGGAGATCAGGTCGATTTTATTCTTCTTCAGAAGATATTCGACGCCCTTCCCACTCTTGGTTGCTGCCTTTCGGCTCACCGCATGAACCTTGGAGTAATCAAAACCCGATGTATCTACCTTGAGCCCCATCTTCTCCAGATGAGACACATGGTTGAACATTCCCGCCTGATTAATGAGAGCCTTGGAGGGTATACAGCCCCAATTTCCACAGACTCCCCCTGCCTTGTCTTTTTCTATAACCGCTGCTTTCAGTCCCAGCTGGCTGGCCCGGATGGCCGCAACATAGCCTCCGGGGCCTGCGCCGATAACCGCAAGATCGTAGCTTTTATCTGCCATAGTTGTATCCTTTTATTTGAGTGCACCGTAAACCCGGGGGGCACACCGGAATACTGTATGCGGGCCCCTCGCCGGATTCTCTGTGCTGTGCCTTGATAATGATGTTAGAAAAGCACCCGTACCGGGTTTTCCATCATTCTCTGCATTTCACTGAGGAAACGTCCTCCCATGGAACCATCAATAACCCGGTGATCGCAGCTGAGGGTCATTTTCATCTGGGATTCGGGCTTCACGTTCCCCTGTTCGTCGAACACGGGCACCTTGTTCACCTTACCCAGGGCAAGAATTGCCGCACCCGGATCGTTAAGAATGGCGGTGAACTCATCTACGCCGAAGGAGCCCAGGTTGGAGATGCTGAATGTGGCACCGGTATATTCCTCGGGCTTGAGGGTTCCGTCCTTCACTTTCTGAATCAGCTCTTTCAGTTCGGCGTCAATCTGTACCACGCCCTTGTTGCCCACGTTTCGCACCACGGGCATCATCAGACCGTTGCCCAGGTCAACCGCCAGAGCGATATCGATGCTGCCGTACTGGAGAATCTTGTCACCCTGCCAGCTTGCGTTCACCCCGGGGTGACGCTTAAGAGCTTCGGCGGCGAACTTCATAATAAAGGCGTTAAAGCTCACCTTCTGGGGAGCCTCTTTGTTCAGCATACCCCGGGCGGCAATGAGGTTATCCATGGCCACAGAGTTCTTAATGTAAAAATGGGGTGCGCTGAACTTGGTGTTGGCGACCTTCTTGGCGATTGCCGCCCGTTTCCCGGCAACCGGAATCTCCCGGTCTTCACCGGCATTCTGCACCGGAGCAAAACTGGATGCGGCGGGGGCTCCAGCTGCTGCGCCGCCTGATGCAGAAGGCGCGGGACCTTTGTAATTCTCAATATCCCGTTTAATAATCCGTCCGCCGGGACCGCTGCCGGCTACGGTGCTAATGTCGATGCCTTTCTGGGCCGCAAGCTTGAGGGCAAGGGGACTTGCCTTGATCTTTCCGCTTCCTGTGTGTGCGGGCTGCCCGCCTGTTGTCTGGCCTGCTGTTGTTTGGCCTGCTGCGGCCGGAGCGGAAGCCGCAGAGCCGCCGGCAGATGCAGCAGAAGAGGAGGCCGGGCCCTGGCCTGTCTGGTCGCCGCTTTGTGCAGACGATTCGTCTTTCGATTCACTCTTGTCTTCCGATGCGGCTTTGCCTTCCTGCTCTACCTCTTTCAGAATATCTTCAAGGTCCTCCCCTTCTTCACCGAGAATTCCGATGGTTTCACCCACCCGGGCGCCTTCGCCCTCATTCTTGATAATTTTAAGAAGTTTCCCTTCCTGTGTGGACTCGTAGTCCATGCTCGCCTTGTCGGTTTCAACTTCGCAGACCACATCACCGGTGTCGATGGTGTCGCCGACGCTTTTATTCCATTTGAGAATTGTCCCTTCCTCCATGGTGGGAGAAAGGGCGATCATAAAAAGTTTCTCAGCCATAATTTCCTCTCTAATCCTTTGGGAAAACGGCGCCGGCGGTTTTACAGGAGAGTGCCGGGCCGAATATCGTTCCCAATGTTACTCGATATGCTCCCGGCAACCTATTCGATATAGCTCACTTTCTTCGCAGCATTTACAATCTTCGCAACCGTGGGCTGCACTTCCAGCTCCATGCTGTGGTTATAGGGCATGGGCACATCTTCTGAAGATACAAACTCAACCTGGCTGTCCAGATCGTCAAAACAGTTGGTGTGAATGAGATGACTCACATGGGAACCGATGGAGGCCAACGGCCACGCTTCATCGATCACCACGGCCCGGTTGGTCTTGCGCACCGAATTGTAGATAGTTTCTTCGTCAATGGGGCGGAGACTGATCAGGTCGATCACCTCAGCCTGAACGCCGATTTTTTCCAGCTCTTTGGCCGCATCCATTACCATATGGCGAACCTTACCGAAGGTGATGAGGGTCACATCGCTGCCTTCCCGGGCGATTTCCGCCTTGTCCAGGGGCTGGGTGTACTCTTCATCGGGAACATCGCCCTTGAGCCCATACATCATTTCCGCTTCCAGGAACACAACCGGGTTGTTATCCCGGATTGCGGACTTCAACAGTCCCTTGGCGTTCCGGGGTGTGGAGATCGCCACAACCTTGAGCCCCGGTATATGAGCGTAGTATGACGCAAAGCTCTGACTGTGCTGGGAGCTCAAATATTCCGCAGGGCCGTTGGGGGCACGGAACACAATGGGAACCTGAAGCTGCCCGCCGGACATGTGCCGGAGCTTTGCAGCGTTGTTTACCACCTGATCCAGGGCCAGAAGGGAGAAGTTCAGGGTCATCCATTCAACAACCGGTCTTAACCCGGTCTGTGCGGCGCCCACTCCCACTCCGGTAAACCCCAGCTCTGCAATGGGGGTATCCAGCACCCTGTGGGGACCGTATTTATCTAATAGGCCCTTGGTTACTTTGTAGGCTCCGTTGTACTCGGCTACTTCCTCACCCATAACAAGGACTGCCTCATCCCTGGTCATCTCTTCATCCAGGGCCTGATTTAATGCTTCACGTACTGCTAAAATTGCCATTTATTCAACCTCGCTATTATCAGAATCAGTCTGCGTAGATGTCCTCATACATGGTATGAAGCGGGGGTTCTTCGCTCTTGTCCGCGAACTCCACCGCATCCTTAATCAGCTGCTTCACCTCGTCGTCCATCTTCTTATATTCATCTTCGGTGAGCATTTTCGCCTCAATCATTTCGCTCATGAGGGTGTGGATGGGATCCTGATTCTTGAAGGACTCAAGTTCTTCCTTGGTGCGGTATTTTGCGGGGTCGGACATGGAATGGCCTTTGTATCGGTAGGTTTTCACATCCACCAGGAAGGCCTTGCCGTTTTCCCGGCTTTCTTTGATGATTTCGGTAATTCCTTCATACATGTCCAGGAAGTCCATGCCGTTGAGAATACGGCCTTCAATATCGTACCCGGACGCTTTCAGGTTGAAATCTTCCACTGCCGACACCCGCTTCACTGCGGTACCCATGCCGAAGCGGTTGTTTTCCACCAGATAGATCACCGGCAGATCCCAGATCCTGGCCAGGTTAAGACTCTCGTGGAATGCACCCTGGTGAATGGCTCCGTCTCCAAAATAGCAGAGGGTTACCCCCAGATCCTTGGTCTTCCCAAGTTTATGCCAGTATGCCTGGGCGAAGGCGGTTCCGGTTGCAAGGGGGATTTGTGCACCCACAATACCGTTCCCCCCGAGCATATGTTTTTCCGGATCGAACATGTGCATGCTGCCGCCCTTACCCCGGCTTACACCGGTGATTTTTCCATACAGCTCGGCCATAATCTTCTTGGGCTCAATGCCGCAGCCAATGGCATGGGCGTGGTCCCGGTAGCTGGTGAGCACATAATCCTTGCTCAGATCCAGGGCCCGAATCGATCCCGACGCCACCGCCTCCTGTCCGTTGTACAAATGACAAAAACCGCCGATCTTCTTTAGTCCGTACATTTGACCGGCCTTTTCCTCAAAGCGGCGCATGGTGAGCATCTCCCTGAGTGAATCCAGGAGAAACTGCTTGTCGTACTTCTTCACTCTGCTCATTTAGATTCCTCCCGTGAGATTGCCACCTGTTCTTTAATCCCCTTTGAGGGGGCGTAATATTCAATCTCCTTGATGACGGTTTCCAGAATCACCACATCGGTTTCATCGTCATTGAGCTTCCAAAAGGTGGCAAGTTTGGGTCCGATGGCTTCCATCACCATGGAGCGGAGGCTGGGGTTATCCAGCAGTTCCACCCGCCCACGGATTGTAAGAATCTCACTAAGATCCTTTTTCTGAATCATCCAGGACACATATCGGTTCTTTTTCAGCTGTGCTACTTTGGAAAATTTGGGAGATGTGACTGCGTATATGCGCCCTTCCTGTCCCCGGACCAGTCCGGGGGTCATCCAGCGCAGCGCCGGCTTCCCGTCTTCGTCTACATTGGCAAGCATCGCCACCTTTTCTTCCTCGAGCAGGCGGTCCAAGGTGTTCATCATCTGCTTGTCGTCCATACTGTCCTCCTAATCAGGTCTGTAACTCATGGTTCTCTATGTGAAGCGGGGACGTGCCAAAGCAGATCCCCTCTATAAGTATTATAGTTCAGTGCATCTTTTTTGTTGGGAATCCTTCCCCTTCGACCGTCTCAGGCCAAAGCGGCCATGCGGGCCTCGAAATTCCGGAGTTCCTGTGAAGCGCAGAGATCGTACAACTCCCGGCCGTCCATGTTGTACACCCGACCCTTGTGAAGCAGCCAATGGGTTGCGCCGGGCTCCCCAGTATCTGCCGGCCGGTTGCCGCGTCCTTCTTCACCCGGCTGGGGAAAAATTCTGCAGTCCGGGGTACGCCTGAGCGTCCATTCCGGCGAGCGGTGTTCATCCATTCTACGGGCAACATCTTTGTTCAGCTCAGGGAGCGGATGATATCCCCCGTAGGCGCCGGCATCCCCAAGAATGTCTCCTGCTGCCAGATAAAAATCGGGGCAGCTCATCGGCTCTCTGCCATGCCGGGATAGATTGGTTACCGGTGAAGGATTGGAATTCACGCCCGGACCATCCAGCCGCACCGAAAAACGCGTTTCCCATCCCCGCAATGCAGCTCCCAGGGAGCCGGTATCTGCGCTGACCAGAAGCGTACCATGGTGCAGGGCTTTGCTGCCCTTAAACGTGAGAGCGTTTCCGCTGATCTTCAGTCCCCGGTAAAAAATATCACCCCGTTCGCCAACAGTGAAATCCGTTTCAGGAAGACCGGAGAACCGTGCCGCGCTCTGTTTTATAAGTTCGAGATTCTCCTCCTGGGAAAAGCCGTTCTTGGGGCCGATAAAACTCCAGTTGATATTCCCCTGATCGTGGTACACCGTACCCCCGCCGCTGATTCGTCTTAACAGGGGGATGCTTCGTTCCCCCAGAAGCTGCATGTTGCATTCCTTCCAGGGATTTTGATGCTTCCCGATTACCACCGCAGGCCCATTAATATACAGTAAAAAGAACTCTTCTCCTTCCTGCCCTTTGCAGGAAGCAAACAGTTCCTCTTCGAGACTGAGATTGGTGTACGGATCGTAGCTGTCTGAAACCACCAGCCGAATATTCCGCATCCTGAGCTGTTGCATGCTCCATGGTCTGCCGAACATTAATCCGCTTTATACCTGAGCATATTACTAAATATTATTTTATTAGGAAATAGCATTCGGGTAAAAAATAGCCACAGGGACCTTCATCGTCCATGAAAACCTTTGGGTTTTGGGAATTTTAGCCTGCACGGGTATGTTATAGTTATTTGATACATGGGAACCGGGGGATGCTCACCGGTTTTGCCCTATTGGACTGGTTTCCTGTAAGTTCCAGGCCAATAGCCTCAGGTGCGGAGGCGCCCAGGTGGGGAATGCTGGCTTCCGCGGATCTCCAGGCCAAAACGGTGCTTATGTCCCGGAAAAGACGTGTACACGCTGTGCTTGCTGCACAGCATATGGGGAGAATGATCGATTATGAAAATCACCATTCAGGATATTGCCCGGGAAGCCGGGGTGAGCAAGGGAACCGTATCTAAGGTGCTCAATAAGCGCGGCGGCATCGGGAAAGCCACCCGAAAGCGCATCCTTGCCATCGTGGAACAGCGGGGCTATTCCCCCGATTTCTCCGCTCGGGCTCTTGCATACTCAAAAACCCGCAGCATAGGATTTCTTATTCCCCACCGGGCGGACAATGCGGTCAACAGCGCATATTGGGCCCAGATGCTGGCGGTAATCAGCAAGGAAGCTGCGGCCAGGGACTACGGCATCCAACTGCTTACAGAAAGCGATGAAGGAATGCTGGGCGAACTTGTGGATCAGGTGATCCGTAACAGAAAAGTGGACGGCCTGATTATCTCGGCGGAACTGCTGGATGAGGCTGCCATGGATCGGCTTGAAGACGCTGAAATACCCTATGTCATGCTGGGGCGAAGGGAGGGGTTTGAAAACTGGTATGTGGATATAGACAATTACGAAGCAAGCGTTCGGATGACCGATCATATTCTATCCGCCGGCTGCAGGACTCCCCTTTGTATTTGCGGTCCGGAATCGTATCCTCATTATCGTTCCCGGAAAGCCGGTTTTCTGGACCGGCTGCAAAATTCCCCCTTCCGGGGCCACACCCTTTCGGTCTCCGATTTGGACGATAGCGCAGCCACCCATGCAATCCGTTCGCGGCTGCGCGAGCTACCGGATACAGATTGCATGTATATTGCAGGGGGCGGCAACCTGCTGTTCAGCAGCCTTCGGGCCCTGGAACAGCAAGGGGGACCAGCCATGGGAATCTGCGTCTTCGATGATTTTCCCTACAATGAATTTATCCGGGGAGGCCTGACGGCAATGAGGCAGCCGATCGGGGAAATGGGGGCTGAAATTATTCGCATTCTTCTCCAGCGCCTTGATGACCCCCATTGGGGAAACGATACGGCCCTGTTTCAGGCAGAACTGATCGTCCGCAGGAGCCTTTAGCCACGGGTTTTTCGCTTTGCTACCTGCGTAACCACGGGCTTTTAGCCACGGGCTTTTAGCCACCGGCTGTTAACCACGGGCTTTTAACCACGGGCCTTCCCGGTGTTTCGCAGAGGGGGTGCGGGGAGGGGTGCAGATCACCCCTCGGATCATCGTTTTCCCAGAAACGAATTCGGTATCTGGGTTTGAACCCGCTTCTGGGAATGAGCGAATTTCCAGCAAATGACCCCGTTTTCGGGAGAGAACAATAGACAAGGAAACCGGTTTCGTGATTACATTGAGTTATTATGAACACCACCCATCCAACAGTCCCGGTCACGGAACCCGGAAAAACCATCGGAGAAATATGCCGCAGCCAAATTCGTGAAAAGATCCTTCCATTCTGGCTGTCCATTTCCCGCCCCGATGGGAGCATTCCTCCCAGGGTTGATTCCCGGGGCAAGGCAGATTGGGATGCACCTCGAGGCTTGGTCATGACGGCGCGCTTGCTCTGGAGCTTTTCCCGGTTGAATAACCTTCTAAAGGAATCACCAGACACACCTTCGCAGGAAGGCGGCAGGCTGAAAAGCGATCTTGCCCCAAAACACGACCAAATCCGGTCAATTATGTTCCGGGCAAAAGAAACACTGGTGAGAGATTTCTGGGACGGGGAATACTCAGGATTTTTCTGGAGCTGCTCCCCCGGTGGGATGCCCCAGGAGGTTCACAAACAGATGTACGGCCAGGCCTTCGCTCTGTATGGGATGAGTGAGTATCTGAAATCGGAACATGACTCCCGGGTGGAAGAGTTGTGCCGGCAAACCTACAATCTGATCCGCAAAGAAGGCCGGGATCCGGTATACGGCGGATACTGGGATGCCTGCAGCAGAGACTGGATACCCCGGGAAGATTTCTCCCTATCCGAGGCAGATATATCCTGTGCGAAATCTATGAACACCCATCTGCATATTTTAGAAGCTTTCAGCAATTATGAAGATATGATTCGCCGGCCCAATCCGGGGGTCAGTGACCCGGGCAGCCAGAAACCGGAAACCGGGACCGTTTGCGGGGCGCTGGAGGATCTTATTGAGCTGCATATAAAAAAGATCATCCACCCGGAGAGCGGGCATCTTCAACTGTATTTCACCCGGGAATGGCAAAGTATGGAAGGGCCGGATTCGTTCGGCCATGACATTGAAGCTTTTTGGCTCATCCGCGAAGCCATGCAATTTTGTTATCCCGCTGAAAAACAACACGAACTTACAGCGGGATTGGAAAAACTATTCAGCGCAGCCCTTCAAGGGCTCAGATCCTTCGGGGGTCACGATGAGGATGCAGATGAGAGTGCAGATGAGGATACAACAGATGAATTCAGCTTCCTGATTAACGAAGCTCACAGGGGAAAAGAGGACCCTTCCAGGATATGGTGGGTACAGGCGGAGGCTGCAACGGGTCTGGCGGAGGCATTCCGGGTACACCGGGATGTAAAATATGGGGAACCCTTGCTTGGAATACTTACATACATAAATCAGTTTCAAACTTCGCCTTTCGGTGAGTGGCATTGGTGTCTGAATGAAAACAATCAAGCGGACACAGCAAGCGATATTGCCGGAATGTGGAAGACGCCGTATCACAACCTTAGAGCGATGCTAGAAATAATGCACCGGATATGAGGGGACGGTCGCTCGCCCATACGCCGGTCGCTCATAGGACGGTCGCTCACCCATACGCCGGTCGCTCATAGGACGATCGCTCGCCCATACGCCGGTCGCTCATAGGCCGATCCCTCGCTCATAGGCCGGAATAAAGCACCAATATATCAGCAGAGACGCTACCGGGAGGTAAATATGATACATGAAGACTTTCACACACGATTACATTATTTGGTCACAGAACAGCGGCAGCTGCTGGAACGCAAGAACTCACCCGTTCATCCGGGAAACGGAATCTTCACCCGCTACACCGACCCTATTCTCACCGCGGCCCACACCCCTCTTGAATGGCGCTATGATCTGAATCCTGAAACGAACCCCTTCCTTATGGAGCGGATGGGCATCAATGCGGTGTTCAATGCCGGGGCGATCAAAATGGAAGACAGATACATTCTGATGCTCCGGGTGGAAGGCAGTGACCGTAAATCGTTCTTTGCAATGGCTGAGAGCAGTGACGGCGTACAAAATTTCCGTTTTACAGAAGAGCCCCTTGAGCTTCCCCCCAATGAGAACCCCGAGACCAACGTGTACGATATGCGCCTCACCCGCCATGCGGACGGCTGGATCTACGGCATCTACTGCGCCGAGCGCAAAGACCCCCACGCCCCTGCCGGTGATACATCTTCCGCCACAGCCAGCGCCGCCGTCCTGAGAACCAGGGACTTGCAAACATGGGAGCGGCTGCCGGATCTGAAAACTCCCGGGCCTCAGCAGCGGAATGTGGTCCTTCACCCGGATTTTGTGAACGGGAAGTACATGCTCTACACCCGACCCCAGGACGGCTTCATAGATACCGGCTCAGGAGGCGGAATCTGTTACGGCTACGCTGAAAGCATGGAACATGCCGTAATAGACAAAGAACATCTTCTTGATCCACGGCAGTACCACACAATAAAAGAGACAAAAAACGGCGGCGGCGCCCCTCCAATCAAAACCGATGAAGGATGGCTGCATATTGTGCATGGCGTGCGGAATACCGCCGCGGGCCTGCGCTATGTGATTTATGCATTCATGACAGCTCTGGCTGATCCCGGCAGGGTGATTCACCGCCCTGGAGGCTACCTGATCGCGCCCGAAGGGGAAGAACGGGTGGGAGATGTCTCCAATGTGGTGTTCACAAACGGTACGATCGCCGATCCGGCGGGGCCGGACGGAGACTCCAGGCTTTTAATCTACTACGCTTCATCTGACACACGGATGCATGTTGCAGAGACATCCCTCAAACGAATGGTCGATTACTGCAAAAATACACCTGAAGACGGCGGACAGACAGACCTGAGTGTTGCACGCCGACTGGAACTGATACGGAAGAACCGCCGGTTTCTTTAAGCAGAACGCACAGACCCACTCTCCAAGTCAGGCGACGGCTTCAGACGCCCGCTTCAGGCGGCGGCTTTAGACGACGGCTTCAGGCGATGGCTTCAGATGGCCGCAAACACCATTAAGCCTCCGGTTTATCGTGCAAGCCGGAGGAGCAGTTGAATGGCGCTGCTCCCAGATTAAGAAATTTACGCTCATGAGCGTATTGGGGCAGCACATTCGCCAGCCCCCGCCCCTCCGGCGGCTCTACACAAAGTCGGGCCCTTCCACAACTCCGTAATGCATTTCACGATAATTTTTTATTGATAAAAATGGAATTATATCTTATCATTCGGATATATATCTGAGTCTTTTGCTAATGTTTACGTGCAGGTTTAGCATACACAAGGAATCCGTGATGCGGTATACTGAACTGTACACATCGACAATAAAGCATCTTTCAAAATTATATGTTGAAAGATGCTTTCAATAACGGGTCGAAATCATAATCCAGTTACAAGCAAGGAATTATGATTTCTAAAGGTCTTGGCAATTTCCAAAATCTAATATTTTGTAAATTGATTGAATATTTCAAATATTATTGCAGCAGTAATCGTTGAGGAGGCATCGTGTTTCAGAAACAACAGATAATGAGGAAAGTTCTATACTCCCTCATACCTATTTTCCTGTACTCCATCTATTTGTACGGATGGCGGGTAATAGCGGTAACCGCGGTAGTGTTCGGCGTGGGGATTCTTTCGGAATTCATCATGGAAAAATCCCGGAATAAAAAAGTCAGTGAAGCCGTTCTTGTTACCTCGGCTCTCCTGGCCATGTCATTTCCTCCTGCGGTTCCCCTCTGGGTTGCAGCTGTGGCATCGGTTTTTTCTGTGGTGATGGGAAAGGGCGTATACGGCGGTTTCGGCCGCAACGTATTTAATCCGGCTATAACCGGACGTATTTTCACCTACATCTCATTCCCTCTGCTCATGCAGACCACATGGATGATCCCCGGTGTATTCGGAACCCTGGGTATCAACGGTCAGTCCCAGGGCAGCGCGTTTATTGAAGCTGTGTTCATGATTTTGATTGTTGCGGCGGCATATGTAATTATCACCAAAAACTTTGAGAAAAAAGGGCTGGTCAAAGCCACCATATTCGGCTCCATTGCCCTAACCATCGCCCTCTATGTGATCACCTCCTATGCGGGAGTGCTTCAGCCTGAGGTGGATGCGGTAAGCACCGTAACTCCGCTGGAGATTTACCGGGGAATGGATTCGGACAATCTGCCGGAATCCGCCCAGTACATCAACGATAATACGCTTGGTAATCTCTTCTGGGGACGCAGGGTTGGATCTATCGGGGAAAGCGCAATTTTCCTGATTATTCTTGCGGCCATATACCTTATGTGGACCAAGACGGCCAATTGGCGGATGATTCTCATGACTCTCCTGTCAGCTGCCGTGCTAACCACCATTTTCTACTATGCCGGCTTTATTGCGGACCTCAGCGGCGGGGCGTTAATGAACCCCGCAGGAAAGACGCTGCTTGAACAGATTGTGGATATTACCAAGTTCCTCTTTTCCGGATCCCTGTTTTATGTTGCGGTATTCATGTCCACCGACCCGGTTTCCGGACCCAACAAGCCTCTTGCTCAGTTTCTCTACGGAATTATCATTGGTTCGGTAACTATTATTATTAGAGTGTTCAGCGGATTCCCCGAAGGAACCAGCTTCGGAATTCTCATGGGTAACACCTTCGCAAACCTGCTGGATGA
>NZ_JBXWXS010000027.1:0-89739 GCF_059431795.1 Salinispira sp. | reverse complement strand
GGCTGAATTCTGCCAGCAGTTTAGTGATGTATGGTTGTAGTGTGTTCATAAATCATATACCGGAAAAGAATTACTGCTGCTTGAACTTGCGAATTTTTTTACAAGCTTTGGTGCACTCTAAATTCATCACTTGACGATCATTTTTTTGAAAGACGATACTTAAAGCAGGGGGGCTGAACATATCATGAAAACTGTTTGTGCTTTTGAAACACGGGATCATTTCACCGCACTCAGCGCAAAGGAGCTCCTTGAATCCAACGGCATTCAGTGTTTAATTCCAAATATGTTTCACGGTGGCCTGCAGCCCCATCTTAGTCTGTCGGCAGTCAGTTACCGGGTTCTGGTGGATCCCGAAGATCTGGAAGTTGCCAGGGACCTGATTCAGGGATTTTCCGTGAAGATGCAGGATGAGCACCCCGAATGGTCGGAATCCGAACAGCTGCATCGGCTATTCTACCACTGTCCCGAATGTAAAAGCACAGATATCGCTGAATCTCCGGCAATCCGGGGGTTTTCAGACCTGCTGAATATCATAATTCATATGTCCCCGGAGGCCAGCAAATATCTCAAGCTGCGCTGCCGCAGCTGTTCATTCAGCTGGGAAATTAAAAAATCCACAAAATAGCCTTTGATACACAGTTATTTCACATCATCAGATTAAAACACCGATGATTAGTGAGGATTTTCCTCATCATATGTAAATCTAAAAACCCTATTTTGTAACAAGTCTTGACCCGTACCTCCCCTACGGCAATAATATCAGAATGAAACGATACCTGATCCTTCTTTTTTTATTAATATTAGCGGCATCTGCCTCAGCTCAAAGCAAGGCGGATGATATTGCACGGTTACTGGAGCTCACCAATTCTGCAGACCTGAGCACCCAGGTGATTGAAATGCTCATTCCCCAGTACCAGGCTATGGTACCGGACGTTCCCATGGAATACTGGCAGGGTTTAATGGAAGAGTTCGATGGAGACGACTTGGTTGAACTCATAACTCCTATATATGACCGCCATTTTACCCAGCCGGAAATCCGAGACCTTATCCGCTTTTATGAAAGTGACACAGGCCGCCGCTTTGTGGAACTTCAACCCCAAATAATGCAGGAATCCATGGAAGCGGGACAGAAATGGGGCACGGAACTGGCTCAGCGGATTCAGCAGCGATTGGTTGACGACGGATATTTGAGCCTGTAAAACATGACTTTTTCCCACGTATTCATCCGCTGCCTGGGAACTGACTCCTGGGCACAGCCGGAGAACAGAACTGCAGTGCGCGGGATTATCCGCCACCCGGACGACGCCACCCTTCTCATGATTCACTCCGGATCTAACGGAGATTATAAGTTCCCCGGCGGCGGGGTGAAGCCTGGTGAATCCCCGGACGCTGCGCTGAATAGAGAGTGTCTGGAGGAAACCGGATTCGAACTCAGCTCTACTGGGGTACTGCTGGCAGGCATCCTGGAGAAAAGAGAATCAGCCCTGCCAGGAAGGGACAGTTTTCTCATGCGCTCCCTTTATTATGATGGCAGCGTGGATCCGCAAGCCCGGGGCAATCAAAACCTGGATAAGTATGAACAAAAGCTTACCTTTACGGCCTGTTGGGTCAGCCCTCAACAAGCTTTGGAGGCAAATATCAACGTCCTCGAATCCGCCCCGAGCTCACCGCCACCCTGGACACTTCGTGAAAATTGTATACTTTCTGCTATAATTGAAGGGAAGATCCCTTTCACTGGTAACTGAAAAATCCGCGGGAGTAAAATAACATCACAGGGAGGCGGCATGACCATCAACAATCCCAGAACTCTCAGGGCAGCCGGCGCAACTCTCGGCCCCTTCATTATCGCCCTGGGCTTGATGTTACGGGACGGAAGAGAGATCTGGTACGGCCTGATTCTGCTTATCATATCTCTTTTTGTGTTTCTCATTTTCCAGCGAAACCAACCCAAATACCTTTTCCGCTCCATAGAGGAAGGGATCATCGTCACCGGAGGAAAAACCGGCCTCTATGATCCTGATTTTGTTCCGTATTCTGATATTAACGACGTGGAATATAACTCAGGATTAATTATTGTGAAGCGCAAGACGGACTCACCCATCGAACTCCGCCTGCCCGGGAAGTACCGGGAAAAAGTGGTTCAGGATATCCGTTCCGGTATACGCAGCAAATCAACGAAAGGTGCAGAATAATATGCAGTGGGTCGCCCTCCTTCGGGGAATAAATGTTGGGGGAAAGAACAAGGTTCCCATGAAAGAATTGCGGCAGGCGCTTTCCGCCGCAGGCTTCCACAATGTGCACAGTTATATAGCCTCGGGCAATCTGGTTTTTGCTTCCGGCCGCTCTACCGGCTCAGATGAATCCAGCCCGACTGCATCTATCCCTTCCCAGGATGCCGGCGTCGATAGCGCCGTCGAAGAAAAACCCAATACGGCCCCCTCCGAAGACTACCGACCCCCCGGCAGCGCAGCGTCCATCGCCCGCAGCGTAGAAGACGTTCTCGAAGAAACATTCAGTATTGAAACCCGGGTGCTCGTCCTATCCCGGGAGAGCTTTCTGGAAATTGCAGCCGCAGTCCCAAGGGACTGGACCAACGATAAGGTACAGAAAAGCGATGTTCTATTTCTATTTCCCGAAGATGACTCCCCTGCCATCCTTAATGCTATCCCGCCCAGAGAGGGTGTAGACGATGCCCGCTACATCCCCGGTGCAGTGCTGTGGAACGTTTCCCGGGAAGCCCAGGGAAAGACAGGGCTGAAAAAGATTTTGGGCACCCCCCTGTATCAACATGTGACAATCAGGAACGTGAACAGCGTAAGAAAAATTGCAGAGATGCTCGGCTGATCCCCTCTACACCTCCCACCGCAATGACTGCTGCCAAGTAAAATCCTTGCCTAATTTGCATGACGGCAGTAGATTCATACATATAGTTGCGTACGCATCTTTTGAGGAGGATATATGACAGTTGCAGTTTTCGGATCTACGGGAAAAACCGGACAGATCCTGGTTAAAAAAGCCCTGGATGCAGGCCATGTGGTAAAAGCATTCGCCCGAAACCCGGATAAAATCTCGTTTCGCGATGGAAATCTTTTTATCATTCAGGGAGATGCACTGGATTACCAATCGGTGCATACTGCCGTAAAAGGCTGCGATGGGGTGATCAGCCTTCTGGGAGTGAATCCCAAGAGCGGGGAGTACAGCTTCTTCAACAGCATGAAACATGTGTTCGCCGCAATGAAAGAGGAGAACATCTCACGGATTGTGCTCTCAGCGGGAGCAGGCGTAGGTGACCCGGCGGACAAGCCGGATTTTATGGGCCGGATGATGGGCGGGATCATCAGACTGATAGCCCGGAACGCATACGAAGACGGTATTAAAACGGCGCAGTTCATCCGCAACTCACAGGATATCCAATGGAGCATGATACGGATCCCTATGCTCAGCGACAAGCCTCCAAAGCAGAAAGGAATCAGAGAAGGCTATCTTGGAGTGGGCACAGGCCACAGCCTGTACAGAGGAGACCTGGCGGCGATTATGCTGGATGAACTTGAGAATCCCAAGCGTGTCCACAGTGCGCCGGTGTTTTCCAATTAGAGGATAACTGTGCTAATCTTTCACTATGAACAGTAAAAACCCTGACAGCCGCCCCGGCCCCGCCCTGCCTGAGAACAGCAGAGGGAGCTTCGGATTATGGATCTCTATAATCAACAGAAGCGCACAAAGTTATTTTTATCATCAACTTGAACCCTACGGCCTGGGGACAGGCCAGCAGGCATATTTGCTTGCGCTCCTGCCCGGCGAGGAAATAGCCCAGGAAGCACTGGCCAAACGCCTTCAGGTAGACAGGGCAAATGTGACCCGGGCAGTCCATCAGCTGGTCGAATCAGGATATATAGTGCGAAAGCAATCGGAAAAAGACCGGCGCTCCCGGCTTATCTCCCTCAGCCGGGAAGGCGTCCGGGTACGCACTGAAGTGGAGCATATAGCCGCGAAGTGGATCGAAAAGCTTCGAAGCAGCGTTTCCCCGGAGGAATGGGAGCAGACAGAAAATACCCTCCGAAAAATCGCCCGCAGTCTTTAGTGAGCCGCAATTTCAATTGAGCCGCAGCCTTTATTAAGCCGCAGCATTTCATAAACCGCAGCCTTTATTGAGCCGTACCGGTTCATGAACAATACTCAGTTCCCACTAACATAACAGAGCACTGGACCAGCGCGACACCGGCTTCGTTCAGCCGGTCGGGTATGCCCCCGCTTCGCTGGGCATACAAAAAAACCCGGTCAACCAAATGGAAGACCGGGTTTCTTGCATGTATCTGTTTATGCAATGTGATATGGCGGCGTGATATACAATGTGAAACTATTATCCGGATGAGGCCGCCGTTTAAAGCGCTGCTCCGGAAAACAGCTTACATCATGGGCATTCCGCCCATTCCACCCATGCCGCCGCCGCCAGCAGGTGCGGGCTCTTCCTTCTCGGGAAGATCGGTGATTGCACATTCTGTTGTGAGAAGCAGGCTTGCAATGGAAGCAGCATTCTGCAGGGCAGAACGTGTTACCTTTGCAGGATCGATTATTCCGCTCTTCAGCATATCTACCCATTCCATGTTGTATGCATCGAAACCGACGCCCTTCTTCTCTGCCTTAGCCTGGTTGGCCACTACCGCACCGTCAAGACCTGCGTTAATGGCAATCTGACGGATCGGTTCTTCAAGAGAACGGGTAACGATCTTGAATCCGATTCTTTCATCTTCGGGAAGCTTGGAGATATCAATCTTTTCCATGGCAGGGACTACCTGAATCAGGCTTGCTCCACCGCCGGGGATAATCCCCTCTTCAATTGCGGCGCGAGTTGCGGAAAGAGCATCTTCAACACGGTGCTTTTTCTCTTTCAGTTCAACTTCGGTAGCCGCACCTACATTGATCACAGCTACACCGCCGGCCAGCTTGGCAAGTCGTTCCTGCAGCTTTTCCTGATCATAGTCCGAGGTGGTTTCGGCAATCTGTGCCTTTATCTGGGCAATCCGGTCTTTAATGTCAGCGGCCTTTCCTTCGCCGTTGATAACGGTGGTGTTTTCCTTATCAACCTTGATGCTCTTGGCTTGACCCAGCATGCTGATATCCGCATTTTCCAGCTTCATACCCAGCTCTTCGCTGATAACCGTACCACCGGTAAGGATGGCAATATCTTCCAGCATGGCTTTTCGGCGGTCGCCGAAACCGGGCGCTTTAACAGCACATACGTTGATGGTTCCCCGAATGCTGTTTACAACAAGGGTGGAAAGAGCTTCGCCGTCAACATCTTCTGCAATAATCAGAAGAGCTTTGCCCGACTGTGCAATTTTTTCAAGAATGGGAAGAAGATCTTTCATGCTGCTGATTTTCTTGTCATGGATAAGAATGTAGGGATTTTCCATAACGGTGGTCATGGTGTCCCGGTTGGTTGCAAAATATGCAGAGAGATATCCGCGGTCGAACTGCATACCTTCCACGAAATCAACAGTGGTATCGATGGTTTTACTTTCTTCAACGGTGATTACACCGTCTTTTCCAACCTTCTCCATTGCATTTGCAATTTCTTCACCGATAACGTGGTCGTTATTGGCGGAAATGGCTGCAACCTGTGCAATCTCTTCCTTGTCCTTGATGTCTTTCTTGAGCTTGCGGATTTCAGCAACTGCGCTTTCAACCGCAGAATCAATTCCCCGTTTCAGACCCATGGGATTAATTCCTGCAGCCACAGATTTCAGACCCTCGCGGATAATACTGTAGGCAAGTACTGTCGCCGTTGTTGTACCGTCACCGGCCACATCATTTGTTTTTGTAGCAACTTCTTTGAGAAGCTGAGCTCCCATGTTTTCATAGGGATCTTCCAGCTCAATTTCTTTTGCCACAGATACACCGTCTTTCGTTACGGTAGGTGCACCAAACTTTTTGTCCAACAGTACATTCCGACCCTTAGGACCCAGGGTTACCTTAACCGCATTGGAGAGTTTCTCCACACCACGAAGCAGACTTCTCCGTGCTTCTTCATTGAACTGTAGTTGTTTAGCCATACAATCCTTTCCTCACTTAGAGAGTGTTTTATAGAGACAATAATGAAAATGTCTTAGATTGATTGTAAAATACAGAAATTTAGCGGAAACATCAACAAAAAAAATCCTGACCATTCGTGATTTTTATGATACAAAGTGAGGAGTTCCGGTGTATATGAATGCAGCCGGCTATAATTTCTTCAAAAGGCCCTGGTATGACTGCTGAGATTCTACCTCTTATCTCAATCTACGGAGAAAGCGAACCACAGATCCATAAGCTTATTGACTTTCTCCATCAGGAAGGTAACGCCATACGTGTGGCCGTCCGCTGTCCCCTGAGAGGTTTGGAAACCCTCAATGAAGATACCTGGGATCAATTAAAGCCCTTTCTCAACTCGGGCAGCATCCATTTTTTCCCCGACAGCTTTTCAGGAAGCTATCACGGGCTTATGAACAAGCGACAGCTGAAAACCGAGTTGAAAGAGTCCCACAAACGTTCCTCGGCGCTTTTTCCCGGTAAGAAACTTGTGTTTATGCCAAAGTGGCATGATATTTTCCGTACAGAAGCCCGTGAGATGTACCACGATATTCTGGGTACGGTGCTTATTCCCCATCGCTATTACGGAAATTTCCATTGGTATTCCCTGCTGGGATCCGAGCAGCATCTGATCCCCGCCATCAATCCGGGAATCCAGGAGTATCAGGGCAAACTGGGGCTCTTCTTTTTACAGCATAGAGTGCATCATATTGAAAAACGGATTCAGGAGATGATTCAACACCGGGAACTGCAGCATAGCGGAACTTACCAGATTATCCTGGAGATCGGGGCGTCCGGTCATGCCTTCCCCGCCGAGATGCTTGAGCAAATCCTGGAACTCCGGGAGAAGGGGGTTCAGTTCACCTCCGGATCAGAAAACCTTACCTTTCTTTCCTATTCAGGAAGTCCCGATTCCCATAGCCGGAGCCTGCAGCCGGGAACCATTCTTCCCGCCCTTTTCGACCCGCCGATGCACACGCCGGGCTTCACCGCTCAGCTTTTCCCAGCCTCAAGGCTGCAGCAGGAAGAGAAGCATCGCCCGGTATACAGCAGCCTCTCCACCATTCCCCATCCTGAGCAGAGGGTTGAACCCCGGAGACCGGAGCGGGAGATCACCTCCAGCATGATAGGCCAGGCCAGGTTAAAGGAGCAGGAACTGGAAGCGGTTTTCCTCAACGGAAATATTCGATCAATAGTAAGCCGGGGAAAGGAGTTCTCCTTCAGCAAAGGAATATCTTCCCGGGTCGAGTTCCATGGACAGAACAGGAATTCCGCGGCATATTTCGAACTGGAAAGTGCCTTTGCAGTGGAGGATGAACACAGCAGGGGCCTGCGACAAACCCTGCACCTTAAGGACGATTCGGTACAGATAGCCGGAAGAATCATTAATGATTTCCTGCTGATCGGCGATAACCGCCAACTCTACATGGACAGCTACATCCAGCACCCCTGGCTGAAGGACGGTTCAGAGTTCGGAGAGTATGTTCCCCAAATGATCACCCTCTGGGATGCACTTGAAAGAGACCGAAGAATCGTTCTCCGTTCCATGAACTCGGATGCCAGCGAGAGAAGCATCAATATCGACCTCAACCTCATAGAGGGCCGGGAGCTCATACTTCTTCCAGGCAGCAGCTGGATTTTCAGCAGTGGAGATCAGCATCTGGGAATCGACCTGATCTACGGCAGCAAGAGCCGAATAAACCTGCCTGGGGCTTGCATTATCGAAGCGGGGAAGAAGGGCGTGTCCAGGATTTCATTCGCACCCGCAGGGATCTATATTCAACCCGATTCGGCACTGGTCAACGGCCTATTGGAACACTACAGCCTTAGGCTGATTCCGAATATCAGCAAGTTTGAAGACTTCGGAACCATTGAACGGAAAGTATACCGAAAAATTCACGATCCTTTTGTAATCTATTACTGATATTTCCAGGCCTTTCCCAATACCCCAAACGGGCCCTATATATCTTCGCTGATAATCCGGTCACCCTCTTCACTGAGTCTAAAACGCCTTTTCTGTACTTCCTCACGGATGCTCAATTCCACGTTTCCGAAACGGATAATAACCCCGGGATGAACCCTCCCCTGAACCTCAATAGCCGAGTCGGGCATCGTTGCACTGAGTTCAAGGGCCTGAGATATCTCTTCCTGGAGGGCGGCCTTCTCCTCAGCCAAACGCCGGATCAGTCCGGGTATGCGTTCATTGGGGATATTCCCGGAAACCTTCCCCTTCTTTTCATGAGCAGCTCGATCGCGAAGTTTCTGTTCCTTGAGTTCCAGTTCCTGGAAGCGGTTCCGGTTATACTCCAGCTTCCGTAATGCTACAAAATCCACACCCCCATGAACAACAGTACGCAATTCCGCATCGTTACCCAGCTCCTCAATCCGAAGAAGTCCGGAAAGGGTGGTGGACCCGCCGACAATTTTGCCTTTTTCACAGCTGATATTCCCAAGGCAGTTCACCCTGGACTGCACGATTGCCCTGGCGATGGTGATATCGCTAAACACATCCACCGTACAGTGTTCAATGAACTTAGCGCTCAGCATGCCTTTGACCCGGACAACCGCTTTCCCCCTGCCGATAATCCCTTCGGCACAGCTTATATTTCCCTTACAGAAGATTTCGAATGCATCGATGGTGGATTTGGAATCTAAATTCCCCCCCACCCATATTCGGAATCCATCCTGTACCTGCCCCTTCAAAATAATATTGCCGGGAAAGCGGATATTCCCTGTGGCGTAGCCCACATCTCCTGAGATTTCAATGTTGGTATCCACACCAAAGCGTTCCTTATCCCATACAAGGCGCCCTGAAACCGCTGCAAACACATTTCCCCCGTCATCAACCCGGGTATTCAGCCCCGGCTCCAGGGATTTCAACGCCACCTCTCCAAAAGGCAGGACTTCGCCTTTTACATTATGCCCCTCCTGACCGGGACGCACGGGAACGGGTTTTGCCAGGAGCTGATTTTCATGGATCACTTCAATGCTTTTCGTCTCCCGGTGATCCACCCGGCCCTGGACACTGTGACTGTCCTTATCATAAATTTCTTCATCATCACCTGGAGGATGATACAATCCCGCACCGTCCACCTGGCGGAATATTCTGCTCTGGCTTCGGAGCACGGGGCTGAAAAGGAGGGTGGGAGGTATCTGATCCTGTGGCGGAGCACCCCTGGCAATCACCACTCCGGTAATGCGTACATGCTCATGGTTGCATCGGTACAGGCTGCTGCGGATCTGCTCCCAGTCCAGGCCGTACGCAATTCCGCCGGCCTGGAGTTCATTTTCAATATCTTCTATATTTAAAGCACGCCCGCCCTTCGCCGGTGGTGTAAAATTTCCAAGGGCGGTGAGACCATCCTGCGAAACTGAGAAACTGAATTGTCCGTCCACAACCATGTCTGAGCTCCTGTTTTGGAAGTTTCTCAATCACAGTATCGACAAATTTACCGGAAAAATGGAGAGTAGAGGTCCATTATTCCAAATCAGCCTGCATTTTCTACAAATTTGTCGCTTTTTTTGTTCATTTTATTGAACAGAGCTGTTGCACAAAACACTCGATCCGCCATATATTTATGCATAAGAACGGTATATTTATTTACAGAGGTTGTAGTGAAAGAACGAACACAACGACTCAAAGCAATTAAGCGGATTATCCGCAGTCATCGGATTAACAGCCAGGAAACACTATTAAACCACCTGGTACGCGACGGTTTCAACGTCACCCAGGCTACCCTTTCCCGGGATTTGAAACTTCTGAAAGTGGGAAAAATTTCCGAAGGTGCCGACGGCTATTACTACAGCCTTCCCAGCGAAGAAGAGCGCAAGGAATCGGAACACAGTTATGTCCTGGATTTTCAACGGGGATTCGTTTCCATCGATTTCTCCCATAACATGGGGGTAATCAGGACGCTTCCCGGTCATGCAGGCTCAGTTGCCCTTGCTCTGGACAGCATAGCCTTTGAAGATGTGCTTGGGACCATTGCAGGGGATGACACCGTGGTCATAATCATCCGGGAAGGTGTCAGCAATGCTCAAATGATGGAAATTCTCAGGAGTAAATTCCCGGATCTGGACGAATGATATGAAAGCTGCCGTAATCGGGAGCACCGGCTACACGGGCCAGGTACTCCTGAGACTTCTCTCTCACCATCCCAATATCCACAGTATATATCCCGTTTCCCGGGGCAGGGCGGATACCTCTGTCTTCGACCAGGACCCCGGTCTTGATCCAGCCTGTGCACATAAATTCGCAGATGTTTCAGGGAAATACGTGGCCATGGAATCCTTTCACACAGTATCACATCAGGCAGATGTAATTTTTGCCGCACTGCCCCACCTGAAATCCGCTGAAACCCTTGAGGGGCTTTTCAGCGCTTCGGTAGTTATTGATCTCTCTGCGGATTTCCGGATTCCCGATCATGAAATTTTTCAATCCGCATACGGGGTGCAGCCGCCCCGGCCGGATCTGCTCAAGACAGCGGTGTACGGGCTCAGTGAAATTAACCGGGAGAAAATTGCCGCAGCGGATCTGATCGCCAATCCCGGGTGCTATCCCACCGCAAGCATGCTTCCCCTTTTGCCCCTTGCCCGGGAAGGACTGATCGGATCGGATGTGATCATTAACGCAATGAGTGGAATTTCCGGAGCCGGAAAAAAGGAACGGGAGAACCTCCTCTATACCAGCAGAACGGAAAACGCCGCAGCCTACGCTCCAGGGCGGAGCCACCGTCATTGGCAGGAAATTCAGTTTCATCTGAACCGCCTTTCAGGAACCACCGGGTATCAATGCTATTTTACTCCTCACATGGTTCCCATGCATCACGGAATGGCGGTTACCACCAGCTTCACCATCCCTTCCGGGCTGAAATCCTCAACGATTTCTGAAATTTTCCGGCAAAGTTACGGCGACTCAAGCTTTGTGCGGCTCCGCAGCGATATTCCTGAAACTAAGGATGTGCGGAGCACCAACCGCTGCGACATCCACTGGCATATGGAGGGGAACAGAATCTTTTTGATTTCTGTGATTGACAACCTCTATAAGGGTGCTTCAGGACAGGCCGTTCAGAACATGAATATCCGCTTCGGACTGGATGAACAGGCAGGCCTGAAGCTTCACGGTGAAGTGTAGGTATCCATGAAAAACCCGGGAATTATCAAGATAGGCGGAAGATGTGCCTCCCGAATGGATCTCATAGAAGACCTTCTTCGGGATATTCAGCAAAGGGAACGTGAACAGTCGTGGATAATTGTCCATGGCGGAGGCGATGTTGTGAGCTCAATTTCCCGTAGATACGGGTTTGAGCCCAGGTTCATCGATGGAATCCGGCAAACCAGTCCGGATGAAATGGAACTGATTGATATGGGTCTGGCGGGGATAGTAAACACATCAATTCTCAGAAGGGCGACTGCATTGGGAATTCCAGCTGTGGGGATCAGCGGTGTTGACGGAGGCCTCATTTCCGCAGAACCCCTCAGCCATGACAACCGTACCGGCAGGGTGAGAGCATGCAGACCGAACATCATTTTCGATCTGCTGAATGGGGGATACCTTCCGGTAATAAGCCCGGTGAGCAGCAGCAGCGACGGAAAAGGACTGAATATTAACGCAGACGATGCCGCCCTTGCCATAGCCGAAGCTATCCGGCCCCCACAGCTTGTCTTTATTTCAGATATCCCCGGAGTAATGAATGACGGTGAACGTATTCCTGTATTGGATAGCGTGGAGGCAAACCGGCTGATTCATGAAGGAATCATTCACGGCGGAATGATCCCCAAGGTAAGGAACGCACTCAATGCGGTTGAAACAGGATGCGCTGAAGCCATAATCGGCGATTTGAAATACGGACTCTCCGGATTACTCGAAAACCGCAGAGGAACCCGTTTCCCCGGAAGGAGTAGATTATGAAGCATACAGATCAAATTACCAACATGAAGGGTTACACCAGTTCACACAGAATGCCCAGGCAGTATGCAGACAGTCTGCTGATCATGGCAGAAGGGTCAGAGGTTCGTCTTACAGATGCCGGTGGCCGGGAGTACCTGGATTTCGCCTCGGGCATTGCAGTGAATGCATTAGGATACGGACGCAAAGAGCTTGCGGATATTATGGCCGCACAAGCTGAGAAGCTCATTCATATCAGCAATTTATTTACCACCGCCCCAGCACTTGAACTGGCGGAAAAGCTCTGCAGCTCGTCCCCGCGGCCTGAGGATCAGCCATGGAAAGCGGGAATGAATCCTGGGTACTTTAACGCCGTCCACTTCGGAAACAGCGGTACGGAGGCCAACGAAGCCGCCCTGAAGTATGCCCGGGCGTATCAGATACGAAGCGGGCGGAAACGGAGAAACAAATTTCTGGCATTCACCAACAGTTTTCACGGAAGAACCATGGGTGCTCTTTCGGTAACATCCACTGAGAAATACCGAAAACCTTTTTCTCCCCTGGTACCCGGAGCAATGTTTGCTGAGTACAATAATGTGAAAGACCTTGCACGGAAACTGAAATCTTCGGTTGGGGGAGTTATTGTGGAGGTAATCCAGGGCGAAGGGGGAATTATCTCCATGAACCGGGAATTTGCCGCAGAACTGAATCGTCTCTGCAGGAAAAAAGATATCATTCTCATTGCAGATGAGGTTCAGACCGGCCTGGGGCGAACCGGAACCCTTTTTGCCAGCGAGGCAGTGGGACTTGAACCGGATATCATCACCCTTTCCAAACCTCTTGCGGGAGGATTACCCCTTTCCGCCACCCTTATTACCGAACATGTGAACACCCGCCTCCACCCGGGAGATCATGCAAGCACCTTTGGAGGCGGTCCGGTGACAACCGCTGTGGGATCATTTATCTGGGATGAGATCAACCGCCCCGGATTCCTGTCATCGGTGCGCACCATGTCACAGTTTCTCCAGCAGCGCCTTGAAGCAGTGAGCCACGCATTTCCCGGGATTTTCCGGGAAGGGGAAGTGAGGGGCCGGGGAATGCTCCGGGGCCTGGTGGTCCGGGATCCTGAAATTCTTCCCCGAATCCTCGCCTCTGCAATGGATCAGGGTCTTCTCCTGCTGAGGGCGGGCACCGATGTTCTGCGCTTCGCCCCACCCCTGATTATCAAGAAAGATGACATAAACGAAATGGAAAACAAATTACGGACAGTATTAGGGAGTATTAAATGAGTGAGAAGCAGGATACAAAGAAAATTGTCCTTGCATATTCGGGAGGTCTGGATACCTCGATTATCATCCCCTGGCTGAAGGAGAACTACGATAATCCGGAAATTATCGGCGTTTGTGTGAATGTGGGACAGGAGGAAGACTGGGATGCAATGGAAGATAAGGCCAAGGCATCCGGGGCGAGCAAGCTGTACATTATAGATGCCCGTGAGGAATTCGCTCGGGATTATCTCTGGCCCATGCTCCGGGCCGGAGCCATTTACGAGGGGAAATACCTGCTGGGTACATCCATCGCCCGACCTCTGCAGGCCAAACACCAGGTTCAGGTGGCCCTTAAAGAAGGTGCCTGGGCATTGGCACACGGCTGTACCGGGAAGGGTAACGATCAGGTGCGTTTTGAGCTTACCTACAAGGCTCTTGCCCCTGAACTGGAAATCATTGCCCCATGGCGGCTTTGGGCCATCAGGAGCCGGGAACAGGCCATAGAGTACGCCCAGAAACACCGAATCCCCATCGGCAACATCAGTAAAAAAAATATCTACAGCAGGGACTGGAATATCTGGCACATGAGCCACGAAGGCGGCGACCTGGAAAATACATGGAACCGGGCTCAGAAAGAGATGTTTCAGCTTTCGGTGGATCCCAAAGATGCTCCGGATGAAGAAACCGAACTGATTATCGAGTTCGAGAAAGGCTTCCCGGTAGGAGTGAACGGCAAACATCAATCGCCTCTGGAAATCCTGGAACTTCTCAACCGTATCGGGGGAGCAAACGGAGTCGGCAGGGCCGACCTGGTGGAAACCCGGCTGGTGGGGATGAAAAGCCGGGGAGTATATGAAACCCCCGCAGGAACCATTCTCCACACAGCGCTCCGGGAACTTGAGATGATCACCCTGGACTTCGACACCCTCTCCATGAAAAATGTTCTGGCGCTCAAATATGCGGATATGGTATATGCCGGGAAATGGTTCGGCCACTTCCGGGAAAGCATGGATGCATACACGGAAGAATCCATGAAATACTGCAGCGGTGAGGTGCGTCTGGTTCTCTACAAAGGGAATATCAGCATTGTGGGCCGGAAAAGCCCCTACAGTCTCTATCTTGAGGATCTGGCGAGCTTCGGGGAAAGCAGCTATGACCACCGGGATGCCACAGGTTTTATTAACCTGTACGGTCTGTCCACCGGTGTACAGGCAATTGTACATGAGAAGCGAGGTGCCCTCAGCGGACCCGCTGCGGATATGCGGGCCATGGCAGGCTTCAGCGAAAAATAGCGCTGAAACAGTGCCGTCGAGGCAAAAAAAACTCCTGATGATGAAATCATCATCAGGAGTCTAATCCCATGGCGCCTAACAGGCGCTCAAAAACGGTAGCAGACGACCTTCGTCTTGTACCAAAGCGGGTTCTCCGGGAATCCTATTTGAATCCAGAGGGAATGGAGGAAAAGAAAACTTCCCGCAAAGTTTTCTATAATTCCTTCAATATCTTGCTAACCACCACAAGACCGGAAAACCCTAAAAGATTTTGTATCCCCCAATCCTGATGAAATTGTAACATGACCCCAAAGGCTTGCAAAGAAAAACTTGCATTTTTGTTGAACCAATTTCATCCCGTACTTTTTGAAAGATGTTGCGTTTCGTTGCAATTATTTACCGGGTCTGATATTGTTTCCAGCGCCGGGATTCACCGGCTTTCATCAATGAATTCCCGCTCCGGTAGCTCAGCTGGATAGAGCAGCTGCCTCCTAAGCAGCAGGTCGGACGTTCGAATCGTCTCCGGGGCATTTCGTTTCTTATAGCGTTCGCAAATACAAACGCCGAAGACAAATCAACTTTTTCGCCCCCGTGCAAGACCGAACAGTAACGCTCCTCCCACTGCACCCACAAGACCTGATATGAGTATATTCCGACGAATGGTTTCAATATCCAAAATAACGTTCTGAATGGATTTCCCCAGAGAGCGAATAGCCTCAGAGAGGTTTTCCGGGTCCTGGTCCGCATTGAATGCAATAATTGTTTTCACCGGAATATATTCATCTCCAATCTGTGCGAAGATCAAATAGCCCACCACAAGTCCTGCAGTTAATCCTATAACAATGAGTAGTAGTAATCTGGACATGACTCCTCCTTAATAATCAAAAATAAGCAGAGCAACAGGGCACACTCAAGCATCCGGAGAAATTCCAAAATCGCCGATTTTTGAAAATGCCTCTCCGGACAGAATATGCCGGGGACAGAATAAGCCGACATTACCGCCTTTTCTGATTATTTTGCCCCTTTTCTTTATTTTCGGCGTCCGTTTCCGCCCCTTGCGATCGCTCTTTCGAGTGCTTGTCCGGTTGGTCTTCTGCTTGGTCTTGTGGGTGGTCTTCTGGTTGGTCCCCGGTGTATAAAAACCGCCGTATCTTTTTGGTCGGCGTTTTTTCGAATTCGTCCTTCTGCTCAATAACCTTGTGCAGCCGTGAGAAATTGCTGAGCTGACGATTTACCTGCTCCTGTATATGTTTGAGGTACTCTCCGATATCTCTGGGTATATGGGAAGCATTCTCCGCAAGATTATCCACGTTCTCTGTCAGTTCCTGGTAGTTCAGATGAATCCGGGCAACCAGTGACTGCTCTTCCTGGTACACCAGGGATTCCTCAACAAAGTCCATGTTGTTCACCAAAGATTCTATTGCTTCTGGATAGATGTTCTCTCCGCTGGGGCCCAATATTACGTTTTTTTGCCGGCCTTTAATGTACAAATACCCTTTCTTGCCAAATGTTCCCAAATCTCCGGTATAGAACCATCCCTCTTCATCCAGGACCTCACGGGTCTTTTCCTCATCCCGATAGTAGCCCTGCATAATGCTGGGCCCCCGTACCACAATCTGCCCTACCCCATTCTCATTGGGCTCAACAAGCCGCACTTCAAGGCCCGGTACAACAGGACCGGTGGACCGGTAACGGGACTTCTTGGCATTTGCGCCGGCAATAAGCGGAGATGTTTCGGTAAGACCATAACCGATTGCATAGGGAAATTTTGCCTCCCGAAGGAACTGCTCCACCTCCGGATCCAGTGCAGCTCCGCCGATTCCGAAGAAAAACAGCCGATTTCCGAACATTCTTTTCAGCTTCTTTCCCGCTAAGCGGTTAAGAATCTTTCGAAACAGCTTTCGCCGATAAAGCTTCCCAACCATATTGTCCTTGGAAAATCGGGGGAGTACCGACTGTCGGTAAATCTTTTCAATAAGAAGAGGAACGGAGAGCATGAGATGGGGGCGTACATGAGCGAGAGCCGGCAGAAGTACCGTAGTGGAGGGAGGCCGTTCCAGGTAAAACACATGAGCTCCAGATATTAGGGGGAGAATCATTCCCAGGGTGCACTCATAGGTGTGGGAAAGGGGAAGAATGGAAAGCATACGGTGATGCCTGCGCATTGGCGGGATCTCTTTGGATGCCACCGCATTCCACACAAGATTCTTGTTGCTGAGCATTACGCCCTTGGATTGGCCGGTTGTTCCCGACGTGTAGATAATACAGGCGGTATCATCTTCCGCTACATCCGGGTATGCTCCGGAACTCTCTTCCTGTGCGGTCGAATCGCTGACGGAATCATCTCCCTGGTCCAAGTCTCCGAACCTTTCAATATCATAGACGCTGCAAAATGAAGCAATCTGGGCCGTTTTCCCTTTCAGACGCTTACTGACGATAATTGCCCGGCTTTCGCTGTGATCAATAATATTGATTACATCGGCCGCAGAAAAATCCGGCAGGATGGGTACAATTACCGCCCCGATATTGTTAATGGCGAAGTAGGTCATCGCCCATTCCGGGCGGTTCTCCGAAAGAATGGCCACCCTGTCTCCCGGTTTGACCCCTTTATCTATGAGAAAGCGGGAGATAGATTGAATCGATTCTCCCAATTCCCGATAACTGTACTGCTTTCCATCTACAAACCCCAGAGCGGGAAGTTGTGAAAATTCTCCGGTAAAGCTTTTCCAGGCGTGCTGGAGTGTATATGTTGTATACCTATGGTTCATTGCATTCTCCCATGTAAGTCCAAACATGGTAGCATGACTTACACAGAATTGCCCGGATACCCACAGAAAAATCCCAGATTTTTCCCTGGATTCCAAGGCACCGGATGCAATTTCCTCCATTTTCACCGGCCCCTCACCAGTCCCCCGGTACAACAACCTATTACAAGGAGACGTAGATGCCCCAGACTCTGAAAACCAAATCATCCAATAAAATTCAGGAAGTACGACGCAGCCAAAGGGAATTTTTTCGCAGCGGAAAAACCCGTGAAATTGCATTCAGGAAACAGCAGCTCATACGGCTGAGGGAGGGCATTAAAAGGCATGAAGAAGAACTCCTCTACGCACTGGAAAAGGACCTGGGTAAATCCGAATTTGAAGCCTTCAGCAATGAGATCGGCCTGGTATACGCGGAAATCAAGCATGCGCTGCGTAAGCTGAAACGCTGGAGCAAAGCCAGAAGGGTGGGGGTTGAGCTCTATTTGCGCCCCGGCTCAGGGCGGATTATCCCCGAGCCCTACGGTTCGGTACTAATCATCGGACCCTGGAATTACCCCATACAGCTGCTGTTCCTGCCCGCGGTGGGTGCAATTGCAGCGGGAAACACCATCGTTCTGAAGCCTTCGGAGCTGGCTGCCCACAGTGCGGCAGTAAGCAGAAAAATAATTGAATCCGTCTTCCCCCCCGATTACGCTGCGATTGTTGAGGGAGGCCCCGAAGTAAGCCGGGAGTTAATCGATCAGCGCTTTGACTACCTGTTCTTTACCGGAAGTGTTGGAGTTGGTAAAAAAGTGATGCAGGCGGCATCGGCCTACCTCACCCCCCTCACCCTTGAGCTGGGCGGGAAAAGCCCGGCCTTTGTTCACCGATCCGCTGACATTCCTCTTGCCGCAAGAAAAATAGCGTTCGCAAAATTTAACAATGCGGGTCAGACCTGCGTAGCTCCGGATTATGTTTTGGTGGACGCAACTGTTGAAGAGCAATTCCTGGATGCCCTTCGAACGACCATTCTCGAATTCTACGGAGCTGAACCCAGCAGCGCATCGATGTACGGCCGGATTATTAACGGGAAAAATTATCAACGACTGGAAAAGCTCATGGAGGAAACAACGTCTCAGCTATACATGGGAGGTGAGCGGGATGGTGAACAACTATATATTGAGCCCAGCATCTACCGAAACGTTTCCCGTGAAGACATTCTCATGGAGGATGAGCTCTTCGGCCCCCTTCTGCCGGTAATCAGCTATACATCTCTCGATGACGCCATACGGGATGCAGCCGATGGTCCAAAGCCCTTGGCGGCATATATCTTTGCCAAGGACGGGACGGCGGTAAAGCGAATTTCAACGGGATTTTCCTTCGGCGGGGGCGGGGTCAATACCGCCCTGCTTCACGTAGCCAGTCATAAGCTTCCCTTTGGCGGGGTGGGAAGCAGCGGCATGGGCAACTACCACGGAAAAGCCAGCTTTGACACCTTCAGTCACTATAAAAGCATGCTTCATCAGCCCGCTTCCTTCGATGCCAAACTTGCATATCCCAACAAGAAGCTTCCCATGAAATTGGTACGCAAGCTCTTCTCCTAGGCATATACAGCCCCGGAGTGGTGACTACGGGGTGTTTTTCACAGCCAGCATTTGAATTACCGCGCTTAATCCCTGATGATACGGTCCCTCGTCCACCTTGCGGTTTACATCCCGCAGAATGCTGAACTCCATGCCGGCAAGCTCTTCCCGCAGCATCCCCATGGTATACAGCATCTCAGGACGATGGGCCGGCCCGCCGGTTCCAGGCATATCCCGCTGCCGGGTACTGTAACCCTCCATAAGATAAATGCCACCCGGTTTCAAAGCTCCTGCTATTTGCCCGTGGATGTTTTTCCTGATCTCCGGCGGAAAATGGGCTGCCACGGCGATAATTGCCCCCCACTTTTGTTCACCCAGAGAATAATGGGCAAGATTAGCGGGAATGAATTGCACTTCTACACCCCGGGCTTCGGCAAGCTCCCGGGCACGGTTCAGCCCCACCTCCGACTGATCCAATGCGTGCACTTCAAGCTCTTTTCCCGCCAGAAAAACGGCATTCCTTCCCTGCCCTTCTGCAAGACAGAGCACCGGTCCCCGGGGAATATGTTTCCAACTCTCCGCAATCCAGGCATTCACCTCCGTCCCATAGGCGAAATCGGCCTCCGTGTAACGGTTATCCCAAAATCCCTTCATGTTGCTCCGCCTCTGTCAGATTGGGACGACGGGCTTTCCGCCGCCCGGGATCTGAGAAAAAGAAAGAAGGGCAGACCAAAAGATATGCCCACCATAAACGTACCTAGTAATGCTATCCACCAGTACGGAATCTTTCTCTTCCGGATTTCGATAATGAGAAACGCCAGGAATGCAATACCCGTAACAGCCAGATCCCATCCGAAAAATGCGGTTTCCGGAGACGCATATACGGCGGAAAAATGCTCAATCAGGGAGTACTCCCCGTCCGCAAGCATGGCGGGCATTTGACTGTAGGGTGCGATTATTCCAAGAACTGCGATGATTAGAAAAACACCTTGAACCGGGGAAAACTTTTTCACCAGTAACCTCCTGAATTTCAGCTGAGATTGATACTCATGCAGGAGGAAATATAGTAACGCTGGAGTTGAAGGGCAATGGAAAGGGTAAACGAAAGAGGGGAAACAACAGGGAATTGTTCAGCGTTTAGTAATAATATACACCGAACCCAGGATGGCTTGCCCGGACACCTGAACTCTGGCCGCCGGATGTGAGTGGGGGTTCACTGTCTCGATTTCATTACCTTCCCCCAGAAAACTTGAAATAAACCCCTTTACCTGCTGGAAGAACTTCTGATCCTCATTTTGCCGCTTTACTTCACCCAGAACCGGAGTAACATCCACGGTGACTTTCACGCCCTTGGGGACAATTATTTTCACATCTCCGAGAACCGCACTGAGTTCGATGGTGGTGAGGGGGCCAAGCACAGGTCTTCGTAGATCCAGGGTGGTGGAGCCGAACACAGAGCGAACCTGCACATGGTCGTGGATCAGCCAGTCTCCGTCCATCTGTTGACTGGAAAAAATACTGCGCACAGTCTGAATGCCCGGATCGGGGTAGCGCTGAACCGCGGTACTGCCGCCCCCAAGGGCTTGAACATCCGAAACCAGCTGGTTCAGCTCCTCCACACTGTTGCGGCGGTTCGCTTCTTCAACCCGGAGTTCATACTGTTCAGTACCGATAACATCCCTGGAAAACGCATCGGTAAGAATATCGATTACTTCTTCCCGACGCCGTTCCACAAAAGAATCTGACATTCCCAAGCCCCCTCTATGATGAGAGTATAGCACAGGCGCGAACCCAGATGCGAATATATGGGCACAGATTCACGAAAAACCGCAGCTCTTCTTACTCCGTTGCAGTAAGATTCCCATGCCGGTTCTATTCATCTTTCACAGTACTTCCTTTGGCCCCATCCCCATTGGCTGTATCAGACGGTGGAGCAGCCATTCTGGTCATATCCTCATCGAACACCAGAGTGGTACCCTCCATTCGGATTACATCTCCGGCCTGCAGCTTCCTCTTGCTGGTTTTCCGGTTGTTCACCCATACAGGCTGCTCTGAAACAAGAGTGAAGCCATCATCTCCCCGCTCAATTGTTGCGTGCTCTCCTTGTATTCCCGGTTCTCCGGCGATGGTAAGGTCGGCTTTTCGGGACGATCCGATTACCGTGGCATTCTGCTGGAGCTGGACGGTGAAATTCCCTCCCATCCGTCCGCCCCCAAGATTCTGCAGCTGGGGAGAAGATGCCGCATGCTCAAAAGAGAGAAGAAAAAGAATCAGCATAATAATAATAGCTACAGCCAGCAGAATCAGAGGAAATAGAACGGAAATTCCGGAAGCCGCTCCGAAGATCAGAGGGATTCTGTATTCCCTGCTGGTCTCCAGACCGGCATAGCGGACAGTCAATTCTCCGCTAAGATTGCGAATGCCCGGCGCAGCTATGCGCAGCCTGTGTTCCGACAGGGTACGCTGACGGATATCTTCATACACATCTTCCAGCTCAGTTGCACTTCGGGGTTCATATACTGCACCACCGGTCTCCGCTGTCAGACGCCGAAGCGCAGGATCGGGACTTTCGGAAAAGCTGGCGGCATACAGACTCACACCCGCCTCACTGAAGGCGGAAGATACCCTGTCGGCTCCCGGTGCATTTTCACCCCACTCGGGATGCGCAACTCCGCTGTTCCGAAAGACGCTGTAATTCTCTCCGTCGGATAATAGTATGACCACCTTCCTGCCCGGTCCTGTGGGAAGGGAGTCCAGACTCCGGATGAGGCTGCTATACAGCTCAGTATAACCCTCACCGGGAGCAGGCGGCTCAATGAGGGACACCCCCCTGATCAGACGCCCGGTGTCTTCTTCGGGATATACAAGAACCTGATAATTCGTATTGAATACCGCCAATGCGAACCGATCCTTATTTCCCGGCACCGAGCCCAGAAATCCTTCTAATGCCCGGGATGCATTGGCATAACGGCTCCTGCCCTCCAAAAGCTCATCGTGCATCGAGCCTGAATTATCCATGAGAAAGAGAAAGGTGATAGCTTCATCCCGAAGAGGAAACTCTTCAAGGGAGGCCACCGGAATTGGATTTCCGCCCTGATCCAGCACCTCCAGCCCGTCCCGGTTCATGGCAGGATATGCCAAAGTTCCACCGCTGCTTCTGCTGTAAGAAAGGTATATTTCAAGCTGTCCGTCAAGAAGCGCCTTTGAGCTGTCGATCTGAGTGATATTCAGCTCCTGGGCGGACAATGATGCCCCCAAAGAGATGATCAGTATAAGGATGCTGTACAATCCCGTTTTCCGTTTCATGCTTTCCCCCGTTCTGTCCTCTGCTTCATCAGTCTCATTCCGTATCAACCCCGGCATTTTCAGATCCCCGCACACGGATCTATTGCCCGCGCGCACGGATCTATGGCCCCTGCACGGATCTATCGCCCCTGCACGGATCTATCGCCCCTGCGCGGATCTATCGCCCCTGCGCAGATCTATGGCCCGCGCAGATCTATGGCTGGAGAAGGAGCAGCTTCACCGGCCCCAACTGAATCACATCCTGGTACTTCAGGATTCCGGAACCCTCGGGCCGTGCGTCATTGACCCGTACATCCCCGGCATCGGATTTGAGAACCATATCTTCCCCTGATTGAACTACCAGGGCGTGGCGGGGGAGAATGTTCTCATAATCGCCCAGGTATACCCCGGCATTCATGTGGGATCCGATTGCAGTTTCCCTGCCGCTGAGCAGATATTCACGGTTTTTGTTCACTCCGGTAAGCACTCTCAGCCGGGCGAAACTCAGCCGCCGCTCGAATTCTCCCAGGGCGAAACCTAAAACCGCCCCCAGGATGAGGAATCCGATGAGACGGGCAGTCATGGATGATATGCCCCCTTGAGCGCTCCGGAGAAGGAGCTCAAGAACCACCCCTCCAATCAGACCGCCCAGAGCTCCACCGAGAACCCCTGCCCACAATCTCCGGGATGAACCGCGTCTGAACCCCGACACAGCCCCGGAAGCCATCCCGATGAGCGTCCATCCGATGGATCGGCTTACCAGACTGAGAAATTCCGGGGATTGAACCGCAGCGTCGCCCATAGGAGCGGCAGCGAAGCTGTCAAAGCGGACGGCATCGGCGGCACCGGCCAGAAAAAGGTAAAGCTGAGCTGCCAGAATCATAACCCCGGCGGAAATAATCCCGGTAAGCAGCCCCGATAAACTCCCCCGGATAATTCCAAGCTTCAAGCGGGAATAGGCCATGTCATCCACCACACCAAGGCTTACTCCCAGTGCAGTCCCCACGGCAGCCCCCTGAAGAAGGGTAAAAAGAAAGTACCCCGGTATACTCAAGAAAAAAAGGAGCTCAATTCCCGAAAATGCCAAAACACCGCCAAGAATTCCCGAGACAATATACAATAATCGCTTCTTGCCACCACTCATAGTCAGACCTCACATATTTCTGGATGCTCTGTATCAGAGCGTTCTTTCAGTAGCCTGGCGGCTTCCCTCAGCGCAGGATCCGCAGCCGACCGTCTTCTGTTTCAACCCGTATCCGCGAATCGGTTCCCGCTTGTAATTCCAGGGAAACGCTGTCTTCCCAGCTGTTTCCGTCTCCATCGCTACCCGAAGCCTCCACCACATACCTGCCGGGTAACACCGGATACACTTCTCTATTGCCCGGTTCAATATCCACTTTCACTATGGCACCATCTTCAACCGCATTGATTCTGGAACTGCCATTGATGCGGATCCGGTAATCTTCCGCTCCGCTGAGTTCAATGGACAGCCTGGATGGAACCGGAATAAGATCCGCAGCCAAAGTCAACCGGTCCTGGGATACATCAAGCCTGAGGATAAAATCCTGACTGAGGTAGCCGGGAGCCTCAACGCGAAAATGCCGTACATCGCCGCTGAACACCGCTGCGTCGGACAACGGCACCCTGCTGCTCCCCTGCAGAAAACTGTAGCGGGCCAGGCCGTCCAGATTCCTTCCCGTGAGGGCATCCCGGGATATGGTCTCCACCCGAACCTGACGGGGAGCAGGGGCCAACGGAGAGGTGAAGATTCTCAGCTCCTGGCCCCGGCTATTCCACGATGGAAGAAAAAAGCTTTTCCAGATAACCTGACCGTTCACTTCGGTCTTGAGCCGGTAGCGGCCTTGGGGAAGCACCAGTGGAAGACTGGAAAAATTGTTTGCTCCGTTGCTGCGGGTTTCTCGGTAAATAATCCGATGGGGCAGCATGGGAATCTGATTATCATCATCCCGGTAAATGCTGCTGTCCGGAGTGTCCCCGGCGCTGTTTCCTCCAGCAAGGATATCGGCGTTTTCCAACACAAACCGCACTTGTCCGTAATTCGAGGGAAACAGCAGCCGGTTATGCATATTCGTCAGAACATCAAGACTGGCAAGCCCCCCAAGAAGGAGAATCCCGGCTGCAAATCCGGCGGCTCGTATGATCCCCGGCTGCTGCTTTTTCACGGTAAGGGGAGGAAGCTCGGTTCCCTGAACATAGGCGGCTAGGCGTTTTTTAATCTGATCCGGGTAGTACTGTTTCAAAAATCTTTGGAGATGCTTTTCAAGCTGCTGGGCGTCTTTCACCCGGCGGCGCTCATTCGGCCGGATCAGCTTCCGGATAATCCGCTCAAGGGGACGGGAGATGGCAGGATTCAGTTTCCTGGGCCGGGGATACTTTCCTTTTTGGATTTGCTGGATCAGTTCCGGCGAAAAACCTCCCCCGTATGGCTTCCTTCCGGTAAGCATTTCATAGAGCATTACCCCGAGGGAATACAGGTCCGCCCGATAATCCACTTCCCGGGAATTACGAAACTGTTCCGGCGCCATATAGGAGGGAGTTCCCAGAGTCATGCCCTCGCTTGTAAGCGTCTCATCGCTTGATTCCCTGCTGGAGGCAATCCCGAAGTCTGCCAGCTTAATATCACCCTCACGGGAAATCAGAATGTTCCCCGGTTTAATATCCCGGTGTATCACTGACTTCTTGTGGGCATATGACAATGCCCTGGCAGTGTAGAGAGCGATGTATGCCGCACTGGCATTATCTATATACCGCTGTGTTTCCAGAAGATCCTTAACCGAAACCCCGTCAACGAATTCCATTACAATATAGTTGCTGCGGCCCTTCACGAAGTGGTCGTGAACGTCCACAATATGGTCGTTTCGAAAATCCATGAGAATTCGCGCTTCTCTGCGGAAGCGCTCGGTGAGAGTCGCGGTGCTCCCCAGACTCAGCTTTTTAATAATCACGGAACGTTTCAGTGTGGGGTGCTCCGCTTTGTACACCTGCCCCATGCCCCCGCTGGCGATAAGAGATTCAACCCGGTATTTATCTATTGATTCAGGTATCCTGGCCATGTTCGTCAATCCTGTATTTCGTAAATATTCTGTTCAGGCAGAAAATTTTTCATGCTCTCCACATATGCGATCACATGCCGGTTAGGGGTGTTAATCTGGACATAGCGACCCTGCTGGCGCAGATCATAGCGCCCGGACACCGGTCTATGCCCTCCAAAAATTCTGCCTCCATCCCGTGCCCCCAGCAAGTTGCTCAAGGTTCCCTCAGCACTGTACTCTTCCGCCTGGCCGTTATCTACCCATGTAAGGCTGTGAATAATCCCAGGTCTCAGATAGGCATTAATCACATCATCCTCACTGAGCACCCTGGCAGGTTCGGCATGGGTGACAAGAAAATCTTCGGCTCGGGTCATGAGGGGGAGCGCTTTCTCCCATTCGTATATCATACGGAAAACCTCTTCACCCATAAACTGTTTCACCCAGCGCTTCACCATATCTCCCTCATAGACGAATTTTCTGAACGGATGATTCCCTTCTCCCTCTTCATTTGCAATATTTTCATGGTTGCCCTTGAGAAAGAAGAAGCCTTCCGGGGCGGCATCCTGGAGCATACAGACCATTGCCAGCAGCCCGAGATTTTCCCGCATCTCCTGGTCCATGGCGCTATGCCGTTTGAATCCGTCAATGAACTCTTCCATTGCCTGCTGCCAGCGCTGCCTGCCCCGGGACTCTGAATGAAAGGCATCTCCAACGCAAATGATCTGCGCCCTTCCAGCCAGTACATCCGACAGAACCGGCCCGCCCTGCGGATGATCCCCCGGAGGCCGATGCCTGAGCACCCTGAGCAGGAAGTCCATTCTCCCGTGCAGATCGGGGACAATTATGCGATATTCCGCCGGAGGAAGCTCAACCAGTCCTCCGGGCACTCCCCGCTCATCCGGAGGCCGGATTTCCGGGGATGGCGAACTAATACCGTACAAACCTGCGTTGAGAGCCTGGATCAAGTCCCCTGGGGGAATAATTTCCGGGTCTTTGAGAATTCTCCGGAGGCGGTTGTACAATTCCCGCCCCCGGGAGTCCGAGTGGGCCATAGAGTATTTCCCGTCTATTCGTCAATGAGTGTTTTGTTGATATCAACAAAGTCCTGTGTAAGCATCATTGTAACATCTCCAAGGACTTCCAGCCCCTCATCTTCGCTCAAATCTTCCTTCAGCACTGCAATTGCGTACACAGGGCTGGACTTGCTGATGGGCCCCTTGGTGAATTCAGCTGCTGAACCAAGATTCAGTGAACCGCTGAGATCGGAATGCTGTGCAGAGGCGCTTTCGGGAACATCCTGACGCAGTCCGATACTCACATACTCAACTTCCCGTCCGTCATCACCCAGGGGGCCGAGACTGATCAGAGACCCCGAATAGGTGAGGAGTAAGGCCCCGCGGGCGTCCTCTTGCTCAAGATCGTCAACCTCTTCCATCTCCCGTTGCTTCGTCTGCTCAAAAAAGGCACGCTGTTTTTCCAGCCAGGCCCCTGCGAGCTGTTCCAGAGGATCATCCCCTGCTATCTCGGCGGTCTTTACAAGTTTGCCCAGGTGCTCCTGGATTTCTTTTTCAACACTATCGAATTGTTCACCCATATTTCGCTCCTTGATACTATTTCAATAATCGCAGCTGCTCTGAACAAACTACAACATTTTTCCATGTATTTCCAATATTTCCGTCTTTTTTTGAAATCTATTCATCTCAGTTGAAAAATATTCGGCCTCGGGCTATTCTCTTATTATGGCGAGCACAGAAAATGGCAGCGATAGGCACAGTGACAGCATTCCCGAACCAATCCGCAGACATCTCCTCTCTCTGGCAGAAGCAGAGGGAAAACATGAAAACACTGAATACCTGGAGGAACTGCGAAGGGTATGGCAGAAAAAGGCCGTAGTTTTCCATCAGGCCTGCGAGGATGCGGGACTCCAGCTTCTGGACAGCCTTGAGCACCAGGATGACCGGGGTTTCCTGGTGCTTACCTACTCCGGATCTCTGCTCAGCATGGGACCCCGGGTCTACAACACCCAGGGCAAGGGAGGCCGCTGGAGCGAATACTCCTCCATAAAGCTGCGCACCGATGTTCCGGATATCATTATGGAAAAGGATGCAGACACCGCATCCGACGTACGTCTTGAGTACGGCGTAAAGCTTAACGCCCAGCGACTAAAATCCACCAGTCCGGTGTACATTCTCGCAGTATGCCCGCCGGGTATCAACAGCGAGGAACAGGACAAGCGAATCCGGGAAAGCAGCATTTATATCACCACCGCTTTCATGAAATACAACAGGACACTCCAGCTCGACAGGGATAACGTACCCGACCAGTTTACCATGAAATCCATGACCAGATACATCGCCAAAAAGCACAACCTGACCGGGAATGAGGCACGCCTGCTTATTGATGATTTCCTCACCTTGGTGGAAACCGGAATGCTTTTGGGGGAATCGGTTCCCTTAGGAAAAATTGGACGCTTCTCGGTAAAAATTCGGGGTGCCCAAAACGCCCGCAAAGTGAAACACCCCGGTACCGGAGAAGAAATGATTATTGAACCAAAACCATCCATGGGTGTTCCCAAAATATCCTTCAGCTCGTATTTAAAAGAACGGGCTGCCGGTCTGAGTGACAGGGACGTGGAAGCTGGAACTGATTACCGGTCTGAAAGCGATGAAGATAGCGCAGAGGATTGAAAACCCTGAAGTGCCTTCCCCGGTAATTGCCGCTTTACCTATCTCGGTTCGCTGATGAAAACCCTTAGTCCTGAGAAAGCCATTTCATTGCGTCTTCTTCACTTTCAAAGGCCTGAATTTTCCGGCCTGTAACCATCTTAACTCCTGCAAGGGCAACCTTAATCATCCCGCTGGCCCCCACCACTGCGGACTTGTGCACAAACGGTCCCGCATGTTTCGAGAACTGGCGTTGAATACTGTTCTTTACATGATTGGTTTTGCCGCCATTCTCGATCACGGTAAGCATGTTCACCTCACCCTCATTCTTGATTTCCTCAAGCCGGGAATCAAGCAGGGTCTGCATTTCATTGTCGCCGATTTCAGCCGGATAGAATATTCTGATAATTTTCATAAACATTATTGTAGCCGAAAATTCCCATATTGTAGAGGAATTTTTCCAGGATACGGACTTAGCGGAAGCGGATCTCAACCGGGAGCATTTCCGTACTTGTCATCCACAGCATCAGCGGCATTTCCACAATCAGGACATCCTCCATAGGAATGATGTTTGCCACACCGGCCTCTCCTCCCACGAGCACCTCTTCCACGTTTTCCCTGCCCGCTTCCCGGGAAATCAAAAGCTGATATTTGGCACTTCCGAAAAACATCATGGTCATCTCATCCATTTCCTGACTGTCCTCGTTGGGAGGAAGAAGAATCGTCAACGTCTTGCCCTGAATACGGGGAAAGAATACTCTGTCCATGGGATCAGCCTGGGCCAGGTCCCGGGAATCGTATTCAGCGGAAATCTCCACTCCGTAGTCATATTCGCTGTCAATCCCGGCAGTCTCAACCGTTACACCTTGAATATTGATGTTTACCAGGCCTTCATCCCCGGTAAAATCCGGAAGATCCTCGTAATCCGCTTGCTCCCCCGACATGGATGCAGCCCCCTCGATAAGGGCTTTGCTGAATGTCATGCGAATACGGGTTCTGGTTGCCGCTTCATCTCCCTCAACTGTCTGTACAACATTCAGACAGGAAGATACAAGAACTACCACTATCAGAATTGCCGACATCATTCCTATTCTCCGGCGCCGGGACGGATATGTATGTTCCATATTGATGCCTCCTGAAAATAAGTATGATTCAGCCGGGATTTTTCTGCCACCGAAGGGCGTCCACCACAGCCTCACCAGCCGTCCAGCCTGTGGCCCAGCAGAGCTGTAAGGAATAGCCTCCGCTGGGACGGTTGATATCGAGCATATCACCAATAATATACACTCCCGGCGTCTTCTTGCTCTCCATCCGGCGGAAATCAACTTCATTCACCGGTATGCCGCCTCTGGCAACCACCGCCTGGTCGGGGGAAAGCCTCCTGAAATAGTGAAAACTCAGCCGTTTCATGTGATGCACCAACTGCCGGCGCTTTTGGCGGGAGATTTCAGCGCTTCTTGACTGGAGGGCCGTCTGCAGAGGTGAGGGGAGAAAATCCTGGTAGCGTTTGGAATAGAGGGGATCCAGACTGTTGGATGCACGTTTCTTCGCTGCGTCGTTAAACAGCTGAACCACAGCGCTGTCCAGGTCTTTTTCATCCCTTCCGGTAAACATATCCAGCTCCAGCCGGATTGAATAGCCGCTTGTCAGCAAGTGCCGATGTTCCTTTTCCAGTTCGCCCAGACGGGCACTGAGGTTCAAAATTCCCGGCCCTGAGAGACCGAAATGGGTGAACAACAGCTTTCCCCGCCGTTTCTCCATGAGCTTCCCCGAATCCCCGGAAGGCGGTTCCAGAAACAGACTGATCCCGCAGTCCTGGATACTCACCCCCATCAGCCTCTGAACAGAACGCTCCTTCACCTCAATGGGCACAAGGATCGGGTCAGGGGAACGGACACTGTGCCCCAGGGCTTGAAGCATGGGGAAAACCGAACCGTCTGAGCCGGTATCCTGACGGGCGAACCCGCCAGATGCGGCAACAATCCGGGAACAAGACAATGTTTCCCCATCGGTTTTAACCCTGAACTCCCCTCGATCCCGAAAAATCTCCTTCACCCTGCTCTCCAGCTTCAGCTCAACTCTGCCCTGCTGGATGTAGCTGACCAAGGCCTGAAGAATGCTTCGTGAATCGTCGCTTCGAGGAAACGCCCGGTTCTCGGCTTCAACCTTCACCGGGACATGATGCTCTTCGAAGAAGTTGATACAGTCATGGGGAGAAAAACGGCGGAACGGAGAAATGAGTGCTTTGCCTTCACGGCCGTAACAATTGGCAAGTCCGATTATATCGCTCTGTACATTGGTAAAATTGCAGCGCCCGCCCCCGGAAATAACCAGCTTTCTTCCCGGTTCGCAGTTGGATTCAAGAATACAGATCTTTACAGGAGGCAGATGACTGCTTTCGGCATATTCAGCTGCTCTTCCCGCAGCCATCAATCCTGACGGGCCACCTCCGATTACAACAATATCATAGTGCAAAGGGACTACTTCTTCACTTCATACTTCTTTGGAGCCCATAGAAATCCGAATGCCTCGGTGGGATTCTTCTTGGTTGTTTTATGATGGGATCTATGGGCATTAATAATCCTCTGAAAGTAGGGTGTCTTGTGAGGTATTTTCAGCCATTTAATCCGTTTATGAAACATAACGTCGTGAAATAACGTGTAGCCAATACCGTAAAGCGTAATACCGACACCCGCAGAAATCAGCGGCCAGATCATATAACGAATTCCGAAAACCAGTGCCAGAACCGCAGGTGCGGCAAACCAGACAACAAAGAGATCATTCAATTCAAACTTGCCCTTGTGGGGAATATGGTGGTCCTTGTGGAGGACCCACAGGAACCCGTGCATAATATACTTGTGGGTAAACCATGCAACAAACTCCATAAAGGCAAAAGCGGCAATTACAATGCCGATATTCAGGAAAATTTCTAAAACCATAATGCTCCTCCATCAAACATTTAGCTCAAAATATACTCATCAATCGAGAGATTGAAAAACGGTATTTTCCTGGTAAGTACATTAATCCAGGGAGAATGAAAACCTGTCAAACACCGGTTTGAACCTCTCGTAGATCTCCGAGGTACTGAATCCGTCCACCTCAAGGCTGTGATTCTTGGGGCGCCAATGTTTTTTCGCCCGTGCTTTCTCATGGGACAAAACCTCACGGTATTCAGCGGGCATCTCAATATCCAGCCAGGCGTAGATAGATTCAACCGTATGAAAGGGATCCGCTACCAGATCATCATAGCGGACGATCTTTACCTGCTCAGATGGAAATTTTTCCAACTCTTTCAACGTATCCACATACCAGTGATGGACAAAGTCCACCACAAAATCTCTGTAAGGAAATCGAATCCCCGGCTTCTCAATTGAATTCCACACCTCAGTAAACCAGCGCATCAGGGATGGCAAAACGTCCAGGGGATTCCGCGCCAGATACACAAAACGGGCATCGGGGTATTCACTCAGCAGGCTGGACGCCCGTGAGCTGAACGTGGGACTCTTGGACAGATAGTAGCGGGATTCGGGGTGGGCAAACATGTGGCGCTGGATGACTGCCCGGTAATATCTCATGGAACGACGTTTTTGCCGGGTATTTTCCCGTCTGTCATACTCGTAAAATTTTATCGACTCATCGAGAAAAGGATTCACAAAGAAGATAAACGGACTTGCATACGTGTGAATAAAGAATGCCTCATCTTCCTCATGATGTTTCAGTCCCATGGCATGTGATGTTTCAGTATGGAACACCTTTTCCTCCGCCCAGGACAATATCCGGCGCAGAGGTTTTCCAAACCATCTATCCACAATGAAAATACCCCGAACCAGCTTCCGACCGCTCACACTGGGGGCAAACATCATCTCCCATGTGGTTCCCGAGGAAAACGTTTCAATATCCTTCCCCATCATCCGCTGGAGAAACGTAGAGCCGCTGCGAAAACTTCCGATAATAAACACCGGTTTTTCCACCGACTTCTTTTTGATGGCAGGACGAGTCAGACGGTCCAGAGCGTACATCATCCAGATTACTAACTGATATGCAGGAAACACAAAAATCATACTCAGGGTCCAGACAGTATGGGCGGTATGAGTCCTGTACCGGGTATCCGGTCCGTAAAAGAGATTCCGCATCAGCTGACGGAAATAGGCGGCAAAATCGAATGCGAGAATATTCATTCTTCTACAATACAGAATCCGGCCGTGAGGAACAAGGAGATTTCGCCGGTCTGACGACTAATCTGAAGGGCAGACCCGTTGAATTTCCTCCAAGAAAAAATGTTCCTGAATCGGCTTGGGGATAAGTCCGTGCATGCCTGCGTCCCGGATTCTTTTCCGGTCTTCGGGATAATCGTAACCGGTCACTGCCAGGATTTTCACATCCATTCCCCGGGAGCGGACAGCCTGGGCAATTTCATATCCGTCCTTTTTGGGCAAGCCCAAATCCAACAGGATCAGATCAAAGTGTTCCCCGTCCAGGTACTCAATAGCCTTCTCTCCGTCCGCCGCTTCGCTCACCGACCACCCTTTTTTCCTAATCAGATTCCGGATATAGAGCCTGTTTATGGCTTCATCCTCAGCGAGCAAAATATGCACATGTACCTCCCATACCGGATTGGTGAAGCGGTCTTGATCTCAATTATACGGATATTCCCGGAAATTTCCATTCAGTTCGCCGAAGCATATAAGAAATCTCACCGGAATGTATGCTCAGCAATTCCGATTTGCATAAGGGAATTGATAATTATATACTGAAAGTACGTGGATTTAGCTTGAGGAAAGCAGGAGGCTCAGAATTTCGAGAAAACAATTCCAGGTGCTGATTATCGATGACGTGCCGGAAATTATTGAGCTGGTTCGCCTCATTTTGGAAGATCAGGGCATAGTATGTATCAGCAGCAATAACTCAAGCGAAGGTATGGATATTGCGAGAAATGGATCGGTTGACCTTATTTTGCTGGATATTCTCATGCCCGGTGAAGACGGTTTTGAGCTGTGTAGAAAGCTAAAGACCGACGAATCTACCAAAGAGATTCCGGTGATCTTCATTACCGGAAAAGGAGATGACGAATCCATTGTTCGGGGTTTTGAACTGGGGGCCGTGGACTATATTCCCAAACCCTTCAACCGCTATGAGCTTCTCAGCAGGGTGCAGACCCATCTTAAACTCATTGCCCGGACCGGAGAACTCAACTCCATAATCAGCGTAAAAGATAGAGTGCTTTCCATTATTGCCCATGAACTTCGGAATCAGTTTGCTTCCCTTATGAATGTTTACGAACTGTTCAGCATGGATCTTCAGGGAATGGATAACCCTCAACTGCAGCGGCATCTCCAGACATTGAGCTACGGCTTATCGGAAACTCACGACCTTTTCGACAATCTTATTACCTGGTCGCGTAACCAGAGGGGAAAATTCCGGATCAGCTATGCTAAATTGCATCTATACAGCATTGTACAGGAAATCGAAAACGGAATTCTCAATGGGCTTGAATACAAAGAGCTGAAATTTGACAATCGGGTCGATCCGTCACACTTTGCATTCAGCGATGAAACTTTGGTCAGGCTGATAATTAGAAACTTTGTGACCAACGCCATTAAGTTCAGCTACCGGGGGGGTACAATAACGGTCAGTTCAATGAAAAAGCACGGTTGCGCGTGCATTTCCGTGTCCGATGAAGGAATGGGAATAGATCCGGATGTAAGAAAGGATCTCTTTCATATTGAGAAAAACCCCACCACCGTCGGAACGGAGAAAGAGAAGGGTACGGGTATTGGCCTGATTATCTGCCGGGATTTTGCGGAAAAAATCGGCGCTTCCATAGAAATCGACTCGGAACCCGGAGAAGGTGCAACCTTTACCCTGCACATCCCGGTGTATCCTAATCCCGGCGAAGATCAGAATTAAAATCCACCCCTAAAAAGCCGGCCAGTGCGCGGCCGCTGGCATCCAGCTCTTCCGCAGCGGTTGAATCTTCTATGGTAATCCGAGCATCCACCTCGTCACGATTCTCCCCCAGTTTTTCCGTATCCATAACCAGCTGGAGTTTATATATCCCAGGATTCTGACGGCGGCTGGATTTAAGATCAAACTCAACTCCGTTCAGGGCAATGGTATGTATTGCTGCGATTGGCAGGGTGATCTTTTTTAAAGGAAGGGCAAGAAAACTGTGAATAAGGGTTAGCGTTCCATTTTGCCGGGAAAAACGGTACAGTTTATTCTCACCGGTGTTGAAGAGGGTGACCCCAAAAACCAGGGTGAAAATGATCACCCCTCCGGTATTAAACACCGTGGATTCACTTACCAGGGCGGTAATGGCCGCACCACCGAGAATCACCAGAAGAACTGCATTAAACATACGGGTAATCCGCCTGCGCTGCACCACGAAATCACCGTTCTTGTCGTATCCTTCCTGGATTCTGCTTCGTATTTTGATCATGGGGTATCTTAGCAAATTGCTGGGAGCTTCACAATCGCCGGGCAGGGCACATAGCCACCGCCCGGCAAGATATTTACACTCCTGAGAATCTCCCTGAAATCAGCCGTTGGGAGGGTTGTGACAGGCGATTTTGTGCCCGTTTTCATCTTTTTCAAGAATCGGGGTCACCTTGGTACAGATATCAGTCTTATATCTGCAGCGGTTGTGAAAGCTGCAGCCTGAAGGGGGATTCACCGGAGATGGAACATCCCCTTCCAGAATAATCTCCTCCTTGTTTACCTTGGGATCCGCCACGGGAACCGCCGAAAGAAGACTCTGGGTGTAGGGATGCCGGGGACGTCCGTACAGCTGCTTGGAATTGGCTGTTTCCACCATCTTGCCGAGGTACATTACCGCGATCCGGTCTGAAATGTACTCAACAACACTCAGGTCATGGGCAATAAAGACATAGGTGAGATCAAAATCCTGCTGGAGACCGATGAGGAGATTTAAAACCTGGGCTTGAATCGACACATCCAGGGCGGAAACAGGTTCATCGCAGACCACCACCGATGGGGTTAACGCAAGGGCCCGGGCAATACAGATACGCTGGCGCTGACCGCCGGAGAACTCATGGGGATACCGGTTGGCCGCTGCATTGGGCAGCCCCACACGGTCAAGAAGCTCCATGACCCAGGCATCCAGGCTGCTTCCCCGGTGAAGGCCGAATTCCTTGGGACCCTCTCCGATCAGATCTTTCACCATCATATGGGGATTGAGGCTGGCCCAGGGATCCTGAAAAATCATTTGAATCTGACGGCGGGCCTGTTTCAGACTTTCGCCGTTCATGCTGAGAATGTCGGTGTCCCGGGCGGTCTCATCTGCTTTTTGCTTAAGCTGGCGCATTTTCGTTTTCAGAGATTTGAGAGCGCCTTCACTCTCACCCTTTAGTTTTCGTTCCTCGTATTCGGTCTGAATGGCAAGCCGCTCCAGGTCCAGCTCATCCACGCTTTCCACCACCGATTGCTGCGGATGTAGGTACACCCGGCCCTCATTGGGTTCATAGAGGCGGAGCACCGAGCGTCCCACGGTGGTTTTTCCACAGCCGGACTCACCCACAAGCCCCATGGTCTCACCCTTTTTTACGTCAAAGTTCACTCCGTCCACGGCCTTCAGATTCAGACTGGTGGACGAGAAGTATGAGGCCTTGACCGGAAAATATTTCTCAAGGCGCTGGACTTTGAGAACGGTATCATCATATGTGTTTTGAGAACTCACTTCCTGGCCTCCGCTTTTTTACTTTTTTTATTGTGATGCCGGTCGTATTCTTTCCGCCAGGCTTTTCCCCCGAGTTCGCTGAGCTTGTCCAGATCTATAATGGACCCCGACTCTCGTACATCATCGTTATAGAGAAAACAGCGCACCTTTCTGCCCTTTTCTGTTTCCACCAACGCAGGCTCCGATTCCCAGCATTTTTTCATTGCCTTGGGGCAACGGGATGCGAACTTACAGCCCCGGGTAACATTTTTCGGGTCGGGCAGACTGCCGGGAATTGCATTCAGCAGTCTACGTTTACCCATGTCATCCCGGGCACCCTGGCCGAGTACGGGAATGGAGCCCAGAAGCCCCTGAGTGTAAGGATGCATGGGTTTTCCGAAGATTTCCATAACCGGAGAGTCTTCCACAATCACCCCTGCGTACATCACAATTACCCGCTTGGTAAAACTTGCAATCACCGCAAGGTCGTGGGTAATAAACATGGTGGCCATGTTCTGCTCTTCGGTAAGGTTCTTCATGAGCCGGAGAATCTGCGCCTGAATGGTAACATCCAGGGCAGTAGTGGGCTCATCGGCGATCATCAGCCTGGGCTGACATGCCATGGCGATGGCAATCATTACCCGCTGCCGGAGACCACCGGAAAGCTGAAACGGATATTCCTTGAGACGCTCCCGGGGGTCGGACATGCCAACCAGTTTGAGCAGCCTCTCTGCTTCTTCCATGGCGGCTTCTTCGCTCATCTGACGGTGCAGCATGAGTGCTTCGGTAATCTGGTATCCCACGGTGAAGACCGGGTTCAAGCTGGTCATGGGTTCCTGGAAAATCATGGAAATATCATTTCCACGGATCTTCCGGTAATCATCCTCAGGGAGTTTGGTAAGGTCTTTCCCCCGGAATTTGATTGATCCGTCAACGATTTTTCCCGGAGGAGAGGGTACCAGACCCATCACAGACATGGAGGTCTGACTCTTTCCGCAGCCTGACTCTCCCACTATTCCCACGGTTTCACCTTCATGAACAGTGAAGGAGATGCCGTCAACAGCCCGGACAACATATCCGGGCATGAAAAAATATGTTCGGAGATTTTCAATCTCTATTAATGGTTTCATACAGTAACCTCTTTAATGCTTACTCTTGGGATCAAGGGCATCCCGTACACCGTCGCCGAAGAAATTCCAGGCAAGAATGGAAAGGAAGATCATAAATCCGGGAATAAGTATCCAGGGGAAATCCCTGACAACCCGGAAGTTCCGTCCTACTGCCAACATGAGCCCCCAACTGGATTGGGGTTCGGTAATTCCCAACCCCAGCAGACTCAAGGCGCTTTCCCCTAAAATATACCCGGGGATGGAAAGTGTCAGCTGAATAATTACATAGCTCATGGTGTTGGGAAGCACATGCCGAAAGAGAATTTTCGGCTTGCTCAATCCCATGGTTCGTGCACTTAAGACAAAGTCCTCGGTTTTAATGGAAAGCACTTGTCCCCGGATAACTCGGGCCACCGTGGCCCAGCCGGTGAGGGAGAGGATTAATACGATAATCAAATACACCTGCGTACTGTTCAAATTCGACGGCAGCGCAGCACGAAGAGCAAAGAGCAGATACAGGCTGGGAATGGAGATAACCACCTCGGAGAGCCGCATAAGAACATTGTCCACCCAGCCGCCGAAATATCCTGCCGTGCCGCCGATTGCCAGTCCAAGAACGAGAGTAATCAGCGAACCTAGAATACCCACCGAAAGAGAAATTCGCGAACCGTGCAGCAGGCGGCTTAACAGATCCCTACCGGTTTTATCGGTTCCGAAGGGGAAGTAGCCCCCGGTACGGGATCCGAAAAGGTGCACGTTGGTTTCGAACATGCCCAAAAATTCATAGGGAACGCCCTGATTAAAGAAACTCAGGAAGTTTTTATTGCCCTTGGCCAGGATAAAATGTACGTCCACCTTCACGTTATTCAACTCAACAGTTCCCAGGTCCACATCGACCCGGGCATTGGGATCAGGATTTCGTTCCGCCGCGGCAATTGCATCCCGTATGTCATCCGCAAGCGGACTGTTGGGCGAAATCCTGTAGTGCCGCAGCACCCCTGCGAGAACTTCATTCTGACGCCTGGAAGCGGATTCAGATAATCCGTACACCCGCATCTCGTTCACCCCGAGTCTGCTTTCTATACCCACCGCTCTGAGACTGTGCTCGGGAATGGGTTCGTATGTCCGTAATGCCTGATTGGTAATTACCTCTTCAAACACATGAGGTTTGAATCGGGTTCCCTCACCATCCACATCTTCCGCCATAAATCTGATACCACTTGGAGCATGGTAGGGCTTGGTTTTATCTACCCAGGTCATGGTGTATGGAGATATCATATCGGCAAAGATGGCAAGGAAATACAGAAAGCCGAGAATTCCAAGACCTACTTTTCCCAGATTATGCTTTCTGAACCGTCTGATATAATTGGCCCACATGGATTCGGGCTTCTCATTCATGCCCTCCCGGGTTGTTTTGCTCGCTTCCGGGTCTGCTGCGGGAACGGGATCGGGATTGGGAGTCTGAGCCAGAGATTCTCCGGCTGAACCGCCCTCCGTATCCGGGGCCAGGCATATATGCATGTAGTTTTCGTATTCTCTCATTATCCTACCCTCACCCGCGGGTCGGTAACCGCCAATAGAATGTCGGCTATCAGGTTACCTATAACCAGCAATATTGAACTGTACAGCAGAATACCGATCACCAGGAACATATCCTGGGAAAGGATGGCCTGGAGTACCAGCTGTCCCAGACCGGGCCAGCTGAGCACCGCCTCCGTAAGGGCCGAACCACTGAGAATATTCGCAATCTGGAACCCCAGAATGGTGATCATGGGATTGATGGCGTTTCTCAGAGCGTGGCGGAACACCACAATCCGTTCCGACTGGCCTTTGGCACGGGCGGTAACAATATACTGCTGATGCAGAATCTCCAGCATGTTTGCCCGCATAATACGGGTGAGTCCCGCCATGGCTGAAGTACCCAGTACAAAGAGGGGGAGGATCAGATGCCAGAGCACATCAAGAACCTGATTCACCGGCCCCATTGAGGTAAAGTTAACCGAGGTCATGCCCCCAATGGGAAGCCAGGTCCCCGGGATGCCCTGGGAAGTTGCGGTTACAAAATACAATAGGAGAAAGGCCAGGAAAAAGTTGGGTATTGCCAGTCCGATGAAGGCAAAGACTGAAATTACCTGGTCGGGCCATTTATACTGTTTGGTGGCGGCGATAATTCCCATGGGAATACTTAATCCCCAGCTGAAAATCAGCGCAGTGCCGCTCAACAGCAGTGTAGGACCCATTCTCTGCTGAACCATTTCAAAAACACCGATTTTATATTCTGCGGAAAAGCCGAAATCACCCTGGAGAACGTTCCAAATATAACGGAAGAACTGGACGGTCCAGTGTTTATCCAGAGCAAATTCTGCCCGAAACCGGTCGATTGTTTCCTGATTAATGTCCTGCTGAAGATACAGTCTGGTAAAACTGTCCCCGGGGGCCAACTGAAGAAGTGCAAAGCCCAGGGCGATAACCATCAGCAGAATGGGTATCATATGAAGAAGCCGGCGTAAAATATAACGGAGCATGGATTGGTTAATCCAATACAGTCTCACCAGCCACATGAATATTTGTGAAATAAAGAGGGCGCCGAAAATTCCCCGTCCGGTCAATACCAGACCAATCACGATGACGATATCCAGAATAAACGTCAGGCGCCAGTCGAATTTTGTTTTAACTTTCATACATGCCTCAAAGGTAAAAAAGCGCGCCGGCATACTTTGCACCTGCGCGTTTTCCTATATTCGGAAAATTGACAGCCGGACACCCTGAGATGCCCGGCAGTCAGCATTTATTTCCGGTACAGGTATTCGGAGATACCAATTGCACCATAGCCGTTGATGGGCTGGGGAAATACGTTACCCAGGTCCGCATCGTAGGCAGACATCAGCAAGGGATTGTAGGTAAATACCCAGGGAAGGTTGTCAAGCCATTCACGCTGGATTTTTTCCCAACCTGATTTCCGCTGTGCTTCATCGGTGGTCTCGTTCGCCTCTTTCCATGCTTCGTCAACTCGGGCCTCCCAGTCACGACGGGGGCTTTCCTGGTTGGGTTCGATCATGTGGAGGTTACCGTATGAGGGATACACGTTCGCGCCGCTGATGGGGTCAACAGAACCGGTAAGACCGATGAGGATCATGTCCCAGTCGTAGGTCGATACCAGCTGGGTAACCAGCTCATTGAAGTCCACGGGACGGGGAGTAATCTGTATACCCACGTTTGCAGCTTCCTGTGCGAAAGCGGTGATGATATCTTCCCGTACGCGGTTACCTGAGTTGGTAGCCAGGTCAAGTGCAATGGGATTACCTTCGGGGTCTTCCCTCACGCCGTCACCGTCACGGTCGATATAATCGATGCTGTCCAGAAGTTCCGCAGCTGCAATGGGATCATACTTCAGTGCAACTTCATCGGATCCTTCCCAGTAATAGGGGCTGAACCGGGGAACAAAGCTGTACTGGGGATAGCCAAAACCGAATGCAATGTTGTTGATGTAGGTCTGGCGGTCAACAAGGTGAGCCATCGCTTCCCGGAAACTCTGATTGCTCAGCCAGGTCAGCTTGGGCTCGGCGAGTCCCGCATCGCCGTCGTTCTCAGGACCGTCTTCATCGGGGTTCTGGTTGAAGGTAATGAAGTTGGTACTGGTTGAAGCACCCACTTCATACATTTCGAAACCGAGATTTTCCTTTTCTTCCACAAGCACGGAGTAGTCTTCACCCCGAACTGCGTATACATCCACGGTGCCCGCAAGGAACTGCTGGAGCATGGTGTCGGTGTCGGGTGTAAACAGGAAGGTAACCTGGTCAAGATAGGGCAGCTGCGTACCTTCGGCATCGGTCTTGTAGTAGTAAGGGTTTGGCTCGAAGGATATCCGCTGGTTGGCGATATACTCGGAGATTACCCAGGGACCGGAAGAGGGAATGGTGGTGGGATCAGTATCAACACCCCAGAGGTTGTTGAATGCTTCAATTCCGTTTTCTTCGATCAGGGGCTCTACAATGTGCTTGGGAACCGCGGAACTGTTTGCGATGTTCAGCAGACCTGCATACACTTCAGCTGCGGAGATCTGCAGGGTCTTTTCGTCCAGGGCCACCCATTCGGTGAGTTCGCCGCCCACGGTATACGAATCCTTTGCAGAAGTCTGTATGCCGTCATCGTAAATGATGTTGTTGATAGTGTACTCGAAGTCCTCTGCAGTAATGGGTTCACCGTCGGACCAGAAAATATCGTCCCGAAGGTACAGGGTCAGAACTTTCTCGTCGTCAGAGATTTCCCAGCTTTCTGCAAGAGCGGGTGCCCAATCCAGAGTATGCTGATCACGCTGCACCAGAGCGTCAGAAATCATATAATCGGTAATATCGGTGGAACTGGTTTCCTCGGCAAGAACGGGGTTGAAGGACTTGGGTCCTGATCCCAGCTGACCGAGTACAAGTTCGCCGCCCTTCTGGCCGACTTCCCAACCGGAATTCCGGTTAATTACGGTAAGACCGGGGGCAACCGCTTCTGCAGTTTCCTCGACCTGTGCTTCTTCCGCTTCTCCGCCGCAGCTAACCAGTACCAGACTGAATGCTGCTGCAAGAATCAGAAGTAAGGCAAGAAGCTTATTCATGAATTTCCTCCTTAGAATAGAAAAGATAGCCTCATAGCTAAATTAGCATAGGTCTTGAAAGTGAGCAATAATTATAGACGAAATAATTTCAAAAATGTTGGAATAACGTTTTGGGGCTACAAATATGTAGGTTCCATACTCACAAATTCCCCCCTGGGAATTCTCCCATGCGCGTTATGAGGGAACAGCTGTAGCACGACCCACACAATGTGGTGTGTGTCCCTTCCCGTGAGGCGGCAGAGAGGAATATCTGCCTGCCGGTTCGGGAATCAAACCTTCCAGGGGCTTAGGTTTGGGTATTTGGAAACAGCCGCTCTCCCGCTGCGCCTATCAGCCAAAGCCCCAAAGCTCCTCCGTAAAGGGCGACGGGAATAAAACTGATCTCAAACACATGCTCCCAGCCCCGGGGCACAGAGTACACCCAGATCAGCACAGCCAGACTCGCTGCGCCAATAAGCCATTTTATCACAGGACGGAGCATCCAGGTATGCATATATGTTATAAGAAACATGAAAAGAAATCCGAAAAAGAACAGCGGCCAGGCATCCAGGTTCTTGTACAGACTGATCAGTGTACCGTGCACCACCACGAAGGCCTCAAGAACCACCACCCAGCTACGCCGTTTGTGTGCACGGCTTCCGAAGATATTCATCTGAATAAACAGCAGAAACATGTACACGAACCCGCTCAATAACCCCCAGTTTCCCTCCATGGGATGAAACCAGAATGTGTACACCAGAGCCCAGGCAATAAACGGGCCATGCCAGTTTCTCAACACCCGGTGGAGCCCGGCAGGCACCTGACGCCATCGGCCGAAGAACAATCCACGACGGGGCATCTCCATGACCAGAATCAGAACCAGCATCACAATCACCGATCCCTGACTGGTCCAGATGGGTACATCCTGGGCCAGCCCGTCATACCAAAGATGGGTCTGCAGCAAATGGAGGGCAACAAAGAACAGATTCACCACCATCATCCACAGATGATACTTCCCGGCCGTTTCCCCGCCCTCATTGCTGAAGGGGGCGTCCACCACGGGCTTCCGTTCCCCCCTGGCAATCGCCCGTTTCTTTTCCTTCCGGGCTGCAAAAAATATCCCCCAAACCGCAATCTGGTGAACCAGATATCCGCCCCACACGGCAATCCGGCCCGGAGCCCCTAACTCATCCAGCTGCCAGTAATACCAGCTGGAACCCTCATCCTCCGGAAGCGGATAGAACTCGGCGGCCAGGCGGGGTGACAACAGCACGGTGAGCAGGGAAATAATCAGAAATCCTGCAGCCGAAAATAAAATAATTCTCCTGATGGAAAATCCCTCACTTCTTACCGACATATTATCCCCCTTCTTACCGACACATCATCCCACTGGCGCCGGACAGCCGACTAAGTTTGTCTTATCTGTATAACTTACACTCTACTATGCTCACATCCGGACACACAAGCCGGACACGCAAAAGAAAAATGAGGAAAATATGTGCGCCGTAAAACAGCCTCTGGGGAATTGACAAAACAGCTGAAGAAGGTGAATAACGGAGTATGACGTTTAGGCAATTTCTCTCTCTGGTGGAGATTCGTACCAAGATCGTATCTCTGAGTACGTTTTTCATTGCAGCTTTGTATATTTTCCTGGGTGATACTCCGGTGGATCCTATCCGGCTGCTTCTGCTCTTCACTGCCGTTTTAATGGTAGATATGGGAACAACAGCTTTCAACAGTTTCTTCGACTTCTATAAAGGGGTGGACAGCAGAGAGCTCAAACGGGAGCAGGAAAAAGTTCTGGTATACCAGGGAGTAGCCCCGGGAGCCGCCTTTCTCACAGCTGCGGCTCTCTTCGCAGCTGCGGGAGCAATCGGAGTGTATCTGGTGTACCTGACAGGCTGGCCCCTGCTGATTCTGGGAGTTCTGAGCCTTTTCACCGGTATTCTGTACAGCGGCGGCCCCAGACCCATCAGTCATACCCCTCTGGGGGAAATCTTCGCCGGCGGCTTTCTGGGGATGGTGCTCTTCGTAATCGTTCGGATGGTTCTGGAGGATCCGGTGATCACTGCATCTGAGATGCTGCCGGGACTGCCCTCCACCATGCTTATCGCCGCCATCCTTACGGTTAACAACAGCTGCGATCTTGAAGCGGACAGAGAGGCGGGAAGAAAAACTCTGAGCATTCTTATCGGCAGGAGGGCCTCAGCAGTTCTCATTCTGCTGCTGGTGCTGGGAGCCTACAGCCTGCAGACCTGGTTCGCCTTTGCCAGGGTGGGGGGAATGCAGCCGGCAGCAGCAATTCCTGTGCTGGCGGCAGCAGTCGTATCCATGATTATCTACATCCGCATGCTTCGCTTGGGGTTGGTACAGAGCCGGAAGGGTCCTTCAATGCAGGGAATCAGCAGGATTTTTCTTCTATTCACCCTCTCCGTTCTCATCGGCGGCGGGATCTCCATGATCTGAGCTCAGGTTCTTCAGAAATGTCTCAATATCATCCCGTTGGAACGCGTATTGGGAACCGCAGTTATGGCAGTTCACCCTAACCGGCCAGGGGCCTTCGTCATACATTGAGTGCAGCTCTTTCGGATCCAGACCCTGTAAATAAACAGATATTTTTTCCCGGGTGCAGGGGCAGTAAATATCCTTTGCCTCCCCTCCCAGAAATTTCAGGCCCAGCTCATGTTCACGATTCAGCTGTTCGGCGAGTTTTTGCGGATCATCCAGATCCCCGTTCTTCAGAGTATTGCCGATCTGGTCCAGCATCTGCTTCAAATTGATATCCCGGGAAACATTCTCACCGGGCATGGCTTCTATCATGGCCGAAAAATCACCCTGAAAAAGAAAATGACTTTCCCGCTGCTCCGAACTTTGAAAATACCCCTCAAGGGCCGAGCGGAGATTAAAGCCGAAAATAGCCGCATACCCCGTATATCCGGGATGGGAACCGATAAGCCGGATAACCGACATGCTGCCGGCCATGGCCGGGTCGGCATCCAAACGGGCTTCCAGTTCATCCCCTCCCCGCATGTATCCTCTTACGTGGCCGTCCCAATGTCCCTCCAGGGAAAATCCCGCATCCTCCCATTTTGCCTGGAGCACCATACGCACAGTCTGTTTCAAATCTGCGGATAGCAGGGCCGTGGCATGAACGGCATGCATGAACAATTCCCGCACCCTGCCCCGGAGGCCGTGAGCGTCTGCCAGTGACATTCCAAGAGCCGACCCGGGAATAATTCTTACACGGAAATTGTGCTCTGTATCGATAAAACGGAGCAGCGTGGATTTTGACTCGGGAAATTCTTTTTTCATACTCCAATCCTTAGTATCCCCGGTAATCATGGACCGTTCCCCGGGGTGCTTCATCTCTTTTTTTGAATCTGTTCTTGTGATACCCTTCTCGGAATCGTACAATGCCTAATACATATCCAACAGGAGGAATCATGTCCAGCAAAGATCGAAGATTCAGTCTTACCCTTCTTACTCTGGCTATTGCCGTTTTTATGATTGTAAGCGGTATTCTTGCACTTGCGAATTACGACTCACCGGTAAATGAAATGACCCGGGCCCTGAACTCAATGTTCGGCGGCAGCAGCCAGACAATGCTGCTCATAATCGCCATAGCTCAACTCATTTTCGGTGTGCTGCTGTTGCTTGATCTATTCAGCGTAATCAAGGCCGGCACCATGAGCCTTATCAAGTTTATTATTTTCCTGGGATGGGCGGTGGTATTGGTAATAAATCATTTCCTCAACGGCTTTCCTCCCGGAGACTGGCTGGTATGGCTGAGACCCTTCAGCCTTGACCTGGTAATTCTCGCCGCTCTATGGGCTATCCGCGAATACGAGAGCTGAACCCCATACTCACAATAAACTCCTGCGACAGGGGCCGTGAAGGTTCCTGGGGCAGGAGAATTTCCACCCTGGCTCCCCGGGGTTTCACCGGACTGATCCGCATTGCTCCGTTCATTGCGGTTACCGATTCAATGACACTCACCAGACCCAGACCGCTGCCGTATTCCTTGGTGGTTTTTCCGATTTCAAACTCCATACAGTCCATACAGTTCCCGGCTTCACAATCTTCACACATGGAAAACCCCGGGCCATTATCCTCAACACAGAGAATGACCGCTGATTCAATGGGGCGGGCTTCTATCCGGACTCTTCCAAGACGGTCCTGATTCTGCATCATCTCTTCAATACTCTCAGGAATCTCCGTGCGCCCATCCTCTAATTCAAACAACTGTCGCCGTTCCTGCTCATCCACAATGGCCTCACAGGAATTCCGGATCAGGTTTTCCAAAATCTGTACCAGCCGATACCGGGAAGCGTGGACCACCGGCTCAGCGTGGACCAACTCATCAAAAATGATCAGGTTCTTCAGATCGGCAGTAAGCCGAAACGGATAGAGGGTGGCGTGTATAAGTTTTTTCAGGGGGATATCTTCACTGTCACGGTGGCTGGATGCGCTGACAACATATTTAATGGTTTCCACCCGGCTGTTAATCCTCCCGATATGCTTTTCCAGCTCTTCAATATCGTCCAGGGTGACCGTCCTATCCTTCCGGATCTTCATTTTCAGAAGCTGGCCGGTGGCGCCCAGGGTCCCCAAATCGTTCTTGAAGTCATGTATCAAACCGCTGGTATTCTTTCCAAACACCACGAACGGGCGGTTCACCTCGTTAATTTTCTCAGCTTTTTCCTTGAGAAGTTCCAATTCAACCTTCTGTCTCTTCACCAGGCTGTAGGAATCGTAGAGACTCTCCGCCAGACTCTCCAGAGAATGGCGATAATAATACATTGCCACCGTATAGCCCAGAATAATGGTTGTAAAGAACACCAGGTCGCTCATCATTCTGGCACTCTCATAATAGAGCGAAGTGCCGATAAAAAAGAGCAAATTCACCCCGCCGATACCCAGGGCCATATATTTACTCACCGTAAATGCTGCGAGGGAGGCAAACAAAAGGCTTATAAATGTGGTAATGGCAATCTGCAGGTCAACGTTTCCTCCCAGATTATTATTCACCACCGCCGAAAGCTGAAACAGAAATATGCTGAGAAAAAGCAGAGCCGCCATTGCCGTGTTGCGATTAATCACCCCTGCAAACACAAGAATAAGAAGGAGCACCTGAATAATGATCACCACCAGATCAGCTATGCCCAGGGGGATCATTACATTCTGCATATCCCTGACGGTATACTGAACCAGACCGATAAAAATAAAGAGGTTGGTGAGATAAAAGAGGATTTCACTTACCTGAAAGAAGCTTGAGACGTTCACTCTGTCATGCTGCATATCTTCCACCTCTTGATGATCCAATATAAACATTATGGTATAATCGGCGGGTATTGCTCAACATCAATTGAAGGCAGGGACAATCCATGAAACGCCCCCCATATCGAATCATTGCCATTACGCTGTTTTTTCTTCTGTATTCTAATACAAGTTTCCTTTTTTCGGCAGGAATTCTTGAAGATCCTGAACTTAACAGAGCTCAATCGGGAAACATCCGGGCCGATCGGGGTGTTCTTGACCTCCGCAACTACGATTTTTCAGACAGTGGGCTCATATCTCTGCGGGGAGAGTGGGAATTTCACGAGAACCACTTTCTCCAGCCAGGCTCTCAGCGTACTCCCGACCGCTATATATCAAGCGGCGCATCTTGGGAGAACGGAGAGGGCTTTCCTCCCCGGAATTTCGGAAGCTACCGCCTCACAATTTTCCTCCCGGAGGGTACACCCGGTGAGAGCCTTCATCTCGAACACCGGGAAGTGGGATCTGCGGCACGAATCTACTGGAACGGGGAAGAACTGTTATCCATCGGACGGCCCGCTTCCACCGCCGAATTCGCCAGGGGGGCATGGAACAGCGGCGTTAGCTCCGCCTTGGAAACGGCCGATCGGGTGGAAGTTATCATTCACATGTCCAATTACGATACGGTGAACGGCGGGCTCATTGACAATCTCATTATCGGGCCCCGTTCACGGGTATTCGCCCATTATCATTCCACCCTTGCGATGAATTACTTCCTGCTGGGTATTCTGAGCATAATGGCGGTGTATCATCTTTTTCTCTTTTTCTACCGACGGAGGGAGCCTGCCCCCCTCTGGTTTGCCGTCCTGTCCCTTTTTCTTGGACTCAGGGCTCTGGTGGTAGACACCTTTCCCCTCACCCTGCTGATCCCCCACATCGGCATTGCCCCGGTAATGCGGCTGAATTTTCTCACATTCAGTGTTTCCATTATGGCGGTTACCCTCTTTGTTCATTTCACCTATCCGGGGAAATTCTCCCGGATACTTGCATGGACTGCCGCCGCCGGCTCCCTTGTCTACAGTGCGCTGGTTATTTTTGCCCCCACATTCACGTTTACCTCCTACTTATTCCCCTTCCAGCTGTTTTCTCTCCTGATCGCCCTCGGTTTGAGCGCCGTGGTGTTGCATGCCCTTTTTACCCGGAAGCCTTTTTCTGGCACCTTCGCCCTGGGTTTCCTGGTTCTTCTGTTTACTGCGGTGTTCGACATTATCAAAACCATTCTTCTGCTCCCTATTCCCAGCCTTTCAAGCCTGGGAATGGTTCTGTTTATTCTCATACTCTCGCTGAATCTCAGCAGACGGACCACCCGGGCACTCCAGAACTCGGAAACCCTTTCCGCCCGGCTGCAGCAAATAAACGATGCCATGGAACGTTTTGTCCCCAGGGAATTCCTTAAATTCCTGAAAAAGAATGAGATAACCGACATCCATTTGGGCGATCACTCCGAAGAGTTTTTAACCGTACTTTTTGCCGACCTGAAAGGGTTCACTAAAATTGCCGAAGAAAGCGGTCCCGAACACGTGTTTGATCTGATCAACACCTTTCTTGCCGGAATGGGGCCCGCCATTCGGAAAAACAAGGGTTTTGTAGATAAATATCTCGGGGACGGAATTATGGCGCTCTTTTCGGGAAATTCCAGCAATGCCATTCAGGCGGCAATTGAGATGCATCAGGCATTGGATCACTTAAATGCCAACCGTAAAGACCGGGGGCTGCCCGCCCTGGAAATGGGAATCGGAATTCACACAGGATCCTGCATGCTGGGAACCATCGGCGAAGATATTCGAATGGACGGAACGGTAATTTCCGATGCGGTTAACCTCAGTTTCCGGCTGCAGAGCCTGACCCGGACATTTGCAATCCGGATTCTTATATCAGGAGAGGCGGTGGACCACGCCATGGGAAATGAAGGATTTTACCTGCGGAACATCGGCAGCTTCGCCGTGAAGGGCAGGGAGAATAGCGTGGATGTGGTTGAAGTGATCAACGCTGATCCTCCCGAAATATGGAAGCAAAAGCGGAAAACCCGCAAGATGTTCGAAAAAGCAGTGTTTCTCCACCGCCAAGGAAAGCAAATAGAAGCACTGGAACTGTTCAGAGGCTGCAGAACCGAAGCCCCCCATGACGGTGCGGTTCGCTATTATCTGGAAAATCTGAGCTGATTCCTATTGGACCGAGAGCATTGCTGATAATTTCTATAATGTATTATCCGCTTTATATATTTGATTTCTCTACATGAACGCATCAAAATAACACCATCACCGTATACAGGAGATGGTATGAAACTGCTTCCAAAACTTTTAGCAGGCTTCTCAGCCTTGGCCGTTCTCATTGCAGCAGCGGGAATTATCGGAATCGTGGTATCCGCATCAATTTCCGGAAGTACCGATGTGATTATTCATGAGAAAAGTCCCATTAAGGACGTGGCTATGGAAGCGGTAATTTCTCTCCTTGAAAGCAGGGATGCCGGTGCCGAATATCTGCTGACCGATAGCCGGGATGATTCACTGAAGTCGGATATTGAAGAGTATAATGCCACGTTCGCCATGTATTTGGATATGTTGGTTCACGGCACCGGAAGCCGGACATTTCTGGACAGTGAAAGCGGCCGGAAATACAATTCTGCGGACAGCCAAATATCCACAGTTGCAATTGACGGTCCCGGTCTTGAGACGGTCCGCAGCGCCCAATCCCTGCATTCAACGTATGTGGAAAGCCTCAATGCCCTAACGCACTCCCATGATGAGCGGCTGAAGTATAATTTTGCGTATGCAGGGAAAAACTGGGATATTGTCCACTTCCTCACTCTGGTGGAATTGCAGCATAAAAAGTGGGTGGAGCAGCTGAACCGGCAGATTTTAGCCGGCGAAACGTTCACCGGTGAGACAGATCCCCGGAAATGTTTCTTCGGTGAGTGGTACTATGCATACGAAATAGACGATCCCAAACTCAATTCTATTCTCTCAGAACTTGAACCCCATCATAATGCACTCCATGAGTCGGCCGTCCAGATCAATGTTTCAGAAAATTCGCAGCAAAAATCCGACTTGTATGAGAATGTGACCCTTTCCAGAGCAAATCTCATTGAGGGTCTATTTGCTGAGATGAACGAATATGTGGAACCGGTGCTTACATCTCTAATGGAGCAGGAAACCACTATAATGAAAACCATGGATGACCAATCCCTGAGAATCGAGGAACAGCTAGCACGTCTGGAAGAATTGGTAAACCAAGATCTGGAAGATTCATATACTGAATCCGCATCGCTGCAGAAGGGTGGAAGAAGGTTGTTGCTTATTACCATTATTTTGGGAGTCATTCTGGCACTGGTAATCGGAAGCGTTATAGCCCTTCAAATCTCCCGTCCCCTTGCCAGGGTTACTTCAATGGCCGGTGAAATTGCACGGGGAAATTTGAATTTTCAGATTGATGAACCTAAAGGCTCATCCCGAAGCGAGATTGCTCAATTGAATGATTCATTCAAACGAATGCTGAACTCCCTTAGGCACAAGGCTGATACTATCCGTCTGTTCTCCGGGGGAGATTTTAGCCCGGAAGTTCCCATGGAATCGGAGAATGATGACCTTGGGAACTCCCTCTCTAACATGTCCGAATCCCTGAACACTTTGCTTAATGAGGTGAAAATCACGGCACGACAGGTTGCCACCGGTGTGGACCAGGTATCCGAATCCAGTCAATCCCTCTCCCAGGGTGCCACAGAGCAGGCATCTTCACTGGAAGAAGTCACCGCCTCCATCAATAATATCAACAGCCAGTCGAAACAGAATGCGGGCAATTCCCGGGAAGCCTCCACTCTGGCTAAAAGCGCAGCTGATGGAGCCCGAACCGGCAACCAGCAAATGAAGGAAGTACTGGAAATCATGGAGAAGATAAATACTTCCTCTGACGAGATTAAGACCGTTGTAAAGCTCATTGATGATATAGCTTTTCAGATCAATCTGTTGGCGTTGAATGCCAATGTGGAAGCCGCCCGGGCAGGTAAATACGGGAAGGGTTTCGCGGTTGTTGCCGACGAGGTACGGAATTTAGCTACCAGGAGCGCTGATGCGGTTCGGCGTACAACAGAAATGGTTGAAGGATCCATTACCAACATCAAAGAGGGCAATTCGGCAGTGAAGAACACAGCCGGGCAGCTGGATTCCATAGTGAGCGCAGCGGAAAAGGTTGCGGCGTTCCTGGAAGAGATATCCGCCGCCAGTGAGGAACAGGCACTGGCAATAGATGAAATCACATCTGGTCTCGATCAGATCGACCAGGTGACCCAGGCCAATACGGCCAGCGCCGAGGAAAGTGCGGCAGCATCTGAACAGCTTGCAGGTCAGGGGCAGATGATGATGAAAATGATCAGTGAGTTCACCCTCAAGAAAGACAACGGCAGCGATCAGCGTCGGCTGCCACCGCCGGAAGAGGAAAAATACACCCCCTGAAAACAATTTCGCGAAGCCCGTATTAAAAATACTTCCCTGCACTCCGGCTTTACGGGAATGCAGGGAATAATTACGGGATTAGATTACAAATTTACCGCTTCGGATAATCGGCAGCTCGGTTCCATCGGCCGTATAGCCGGTTACGTCGGTGGTATCGTCACTGATCATGAAATCGGTGTGAAGCACGCTCACGTTGCACCCCGCATCCTTCAGCTGCTCGTTACTCTGAAGGTCATCCGCATTGGTTAAACAGGAGGGATATCCCGCTCCCAGAGCAATGTGGCAGGAAGCGTTTTCATCGAAGAGAATGCTTCCGAAGATCAGACCGCTGCGGTTAATGGGCGAATCTACGTCCACCAGAGCGACCTCTCCCAGATACGAAGCACCCTCATCCATGGAGAGGAATCGTTCAAGAATTTCTTTCCCGGAATCGGCGCCGAAATCCACAACCTTGCCCTTTTCGAATTTGAACCAGGCGTTTTCCACCAGATTTTCCATTACTTTCACCGGCTTTACAACATGTACAATCCCCTCAGTGCGGCGGAAGTCAGGGGTTGTGAACACCTCTTCGGTGGGAAGGTTGGGTTCATACCAGCGTCCGTCAGGAAGCTGACTGGGACCTCCGAGCCATGTATGGGTGGGGGCAAGAGCGACGCTCAGATCGGTTTTGCCCGATGTGAATCGCACCCGGTCCAGATCCATTCCATTGAGCTTGCGCCCCCGCTCGCCAAGGGTTCGGCCAAGTTCTTTCCAGGTTGCCACGGGATCTTCTTTGTCCAGGCGCAGAATGGAGATAAACACCTCTTCAAGCTTCCGGTATGCTTCGTCAATTTCGCTCTGGCTTGCATTATCCCCCAGTCCGAAAATCCGCTTCGCCCATTTGGGACCCGGGGCGGCAAGCACCAGCCAGGGATGCTTATGGCGCATGAGCTGTTCGCTCAAAAATTTCATGGCCGTACGGCTGCTTTTCGTCATTTCGCTCAGGGCTTCGGAATCCACGCCTTTGAGCACATCCAGTTCTTCGGTGCTGTCTATTCTGATTCGGGCCCAGCTCTCATCCAGCTGCATCTTTCCGCCCTCTATGACATCCCGGGGAATGTAGCTCAGGTTTTCTTTTTTGGTGTTTTCAGCCCGGCTTTTGGTCAATTCATTGTCCGCAACCACAATGCGGACATACTTTGCCCCCATTTCGTAGGCCTTTTTCCCAATGGCCCGGGCATACTCATAGGTTCCCACCCCGGTTCCAATCTGAAGACACTGATCTTTCTGAAAATCCAAGCCCACTTTCAGGGCCAGCTCTGCGTACTTTTGTAATGTTTCTGTATTCATAGCATAAGAAAATACCCTGATTCATTCCATCTGTCCAGTTTTCCTGTGCCACCGCATCCTTGAGCATCCGCCGCCACCGGTCTATACTTGGCGCTGATTTCCACCAACGGAGTGTATGCCAGCCTAATGATAGAAAACGGACTGATTGAACAGGGACTTATTCACAGCATGCCGGTGCTTGCAGGAGCCTTTCTGGTTGTAGCGGGTTTTCTCGCAGGCTTTATCGACTCAATGGCTGGCGGCGGGGGGATGATTACCATTCCGGTATTCCTTCTCACCGGATTCTCCCCCCACCAGGCCATCGCCACCAACAAACTCCAGGCAAGTTTCGGCAGCCTCACCGCCACCCTGCGTTACCGCAACGGAGGGCTGGTGCGGATCCGGGAAATTCTTCCGGGAATCGCCTTTACCCTCATGGGGGCGGCATCGGGATCGGCGGCGGTTCAGCTTTTGTCCGCAGATTTCCTTGACCTGATCATTCCTGTGGCCCTTTCTGCCTTGTTCTTTTTTATGCTTTTCCGGAAGGATCTGGGAAAGGTGGAATCAAAGGAACGGCTGGGGCGGGGATTGTTTTATCTCATATTCGGTCTGATCATCGGGTTCTACGACGGATTTTTCGGCCCCGGAACCGGCAGCTTCTGGACAATAGCTTTTGTCACCCTGGCAGGGATGAATCTCAAACGGGCCACCGGCCATACCAAGGTAGTAAACTTCACCAGCAACATCGTTTCCCTTGGGGTGTTTCTCACCGGAGGAAATATACTCATTATTCCCGGAATTCTCATGGGACTGGCCCAGATCGGCGGAGCCTGGACCGGTAGTCACCTTGTTATGAAAAAGGACAGTTCTTTCGTCCGGGTGATTTTTCTCGGCGTGCTGGCCGTCAGCATTCTGTACCTGGGCTACCAGGCGTATTTCCAGTAGAGCCCAAAAAAGGCGGTCCCCCGGGGGAACCGCCGTTATAGGTACAATATGGGCATGACAGCCCTAATATCGCCTTCCTGAATAATCAAAGTCCCAGGTAGGCTTTCTTCACATCCTCATCCGCAGCAAGATTTGCAGCAGTGTCGCTGAGGGTTACATTCCCAGTTTCCAAGACGTAACCCCGGTGGGCAACCTTCAGGGCCATGTGGGCGTTCTGTTCAACCAGAAAAATGCTCACCCCGCCCTCTTTGTTGATCCGTGTAATTATCTCGAAAATCTGCTGCACAAGAAGGGGGGCAAGTCCCAGCGAAGGCTCATCCAGGAGAAGCAGCTTGGGACGGGCCATCAACGCCCGGGAAATAGCAAGCATCTGCTGCTCGCCCCCTGACAGGGTTCCCCCCGCCTGGTTACGCCGATCCTCCAGCCGGGGAAACAGCTCGTATACATACGCCAGATCCTTGGCAATCTCAACCTTGTCCCGGCGGAGGAAGGCCCCCATATCCAGGTTCTCCCGCACCGTCAGCTGGGGGAATATCCGCCGCCCCTCGGGAACCTGTACCAGTCCCCGGGTTACCACATGGTCAGGGTCAAGTCCGGAAATTTCTTCCCCCTGAAAGGTAATGCTTCCGCTTCGCACAGGTACAATCCCGCTCACCGACATGAGCGTCGTGGATTTCCCCGCACCGTTGGCTCCAATGAGGGTGATGATCTCCCCCTCATTAATTTCCAGCGAAACATCCTGCAGGGCGTGAATATTGCCGTAAAAGGTGTTGATATTATCGATCTTAAGCATCCACTTCCTCCCCCAGATACGCCTTAATCACCGCAGGATTCTGTCTGATCTCCTCCGGAGTTCCGGAAGCAATCAGCTGTCCGTAATCCATTACGTAAATCCGCTCGGACAGGGACATTACCAGGTTCATATCATGTTCTATCAGAAGAATAGTCATTCCCTCTTCCGTCTGAAGCCGTTTAATATCCTCGTTGAGAGCCGCCGTTTCCCGGGGATTCATCCCCGCCGCCGGTTCATCCAGAAGCAGAAGGAAGGGTTCGGTAGCCAGCGCCCGGGCAATTTCCAGCCTGCGCTGATCGCCGTATGAAAGATTCTTGGCCAAATCATTCATATGGGCTTCCAGCCCCATCACCTTGAGATACTTCAACGCCTCAAAAACCGACTGTTCTTCCTCTTTTAGGAAGCTGGGCGTCTGGAGAATTGAGGCGAGAATTCCCTGCTTCAACCGGAGATGATGCCCAATGAGGACATTCTCCAAAACCGACATATTCTGGAAAAGCCGGATATTCTGAAAGGTACGGGCGAGCCCGATATTGGTAATATGGTTGGGTTTCATACCGTTCAGCCGAAGACGCTGACCACCCCGTCCCTCTTTGCTGTCTTCGGGAACATTCACATACACGTGGCCGCCGCTGGGTCTATACACCCCGGTCACACAATTGAAGAAGGTGGTTTTCCCCGCACCGTTGGGACCGATCAGCGCAACGATTTCTCCCGAATAGATGGATACATTCACCTGATCCACCGCTCTCAAGCCCCCGAAATCCATGGTCAGCTCGTCCAGCTCCAGCAGGGGGTTGGTGCCGTTAACAGTCTGATCACTCATGTTCATCCTCCCCTGCGGTGATATCCACCGCCTCTTCATCGATGTGGCTGGGTGCTGCGCGGAGGGCTGCATCCGGGTTTTCCAGGGTAAAGGTTTTCCGGATCTTGCTGATAATTCCGCTGGGCTTGAACACCATCATAAGCACCAGAACCAATCCGAAAATCAGCATCCGGTATTCGCTGAACGCCCGGAAATACTCGGGGAGCAGTTTCAGCATGAGTGCCCCCACAATAACTCCCGGAATGGAACCCATTCCCCCCAGCACCACAATGCTGAGAATCATTACCGACTCCATAAGCCCGAAACTGTCGGGGGTAACCTTGGTAGTTTTCCCCGCCATGATCACCCCGGCAATACCGGCAAAGAAGCTGCCCATGGCGAAGGTGGTAAGCTTGGCATGGGTAATATCCACACCCATGGCTTCAGCTGCCGTTTCATCCTCTTTCATGGCCTCCCAGGCACGCCCCCAGCGGCTGTTTTCCACCCGCCGCATAATGAGCACTGTTAGCACCACCGCCCCAAGGGCAATAAAATACGTGAGGGTAATTGAGCCCTGAAGATTAAGGTCGATACCGAACAGGCCAGGCCGGGGAATCCGGCTAATTCCGTCGGGGCCGCCGGAGAAATCCCCCATATTATTCAAGACGATACGCACCATCTCTGCGAATGCCAGGGTAACAATTGCCAGATAATCACCTCTGAGCCGCAGTACCGGAATACCGACCAAAATACCGATCAAAGCCGAAACAGTTCCTCCAAGAGGCAGCGCCACCCAGAAGCCTATACCGAAATACTTATAGAGCAGGGCATAGGTGTAGGCCCCGGCCAGAAAAAACGCCGCATAGCCCAGATTTAAAAGACCGCCCCAACCGATAATAATATTCAATCCCAGCCCCAGAACGATGTAGATGAGGGCTGTAGCCATGATACTGGTGTTGTACAGAGAAACCAGGAACGGATAGGCTGCCAGGAGAACCCCCAGCACGGCAAAGGAAGCAAGTCGCACCTGCCGGTCCGCTGCGTATCCGCTGACTCGTTTTCTCAGCCGTTCAAGGACCGTGTTCTTGCTGACACCTCCCTGCTTTCTGTCCATAGCCCAATACCAGAGGTATGAAAGGATAAAGCCGAACACTCCCACACCGGCCAGTCTTCCCCATCTCCAGAGAATCTCGTCGTTTACCGTATCATCCCGCATGATCATCAGCGGAAAGGTGATCACCATCAGCCAGATCATAGTGTAGAACGCCTGGCGGATGCGCTGGAGCAGCGCCTCACGGCTGTGTAAATTCTGTGCATCTTTCATACTTACACCTTCTGCTTTTCACTTGCGCCGAGAATGCCCGAAGGACGTAGTGTCAGCACAATAATGAGAATAATAAACGCGAACACATCCTCATAGTCAGAGGAGATGTACCCGGTTCCGAAACTTTCCGAGAGCCCGAGAATGAAGCTTCCAAGAACCGCTCCCGGTACGCTTCCAATCCCCCCGAGAACTGCCGCAACAAATGCCTTAATGCCCGCAATGAACCCGATCTGATAATTAATCTGACCCGAGTACGCGGCAATCAGTACACCACCCATGGCGGCAGTTGAAGAGCCCAGCACAAAGGTGAAGGAAATCACCTTGTTCACACTGATACCCAGAAGCTTCGCCATGGTCTGGTCCTGGGATGTGGCTCTCATAGCCTTTCCAATACGGGTGAACTTAATAAGAACCGACAGTCCGATCATCACCGCTGCGGTAACCACAAAAATCACCAGCTGTCGGGAAGATATAATGCTGTCCATGGACTGGAGAAAGGCAAAGTCCGGTATTATGTTCGGGAAGGGGAGAAATTTTTCTGTTTGAATGAGCAGAACGTAGTTCTGCAAAAATATGGACATACCGATGGCACTGATCAGCGCCGAAAGCCGGGGTGCACCTCTGAGAGGTTTGTATGCAACCTTTTCCATGGTAACCCCGTACCCTGATGCAAAAAGGATCGCCAATACGGAGGCCAGAAAGAATATGGCCCACCCGGGCACGCCCATGTAATTAAAAAAGGATGCAAAGATCAGCGCGGTGAAAGCCCCGATCATGTAAATTTCACCATGGGCAAAGTTAATGAGCTTAATAATACCGTATACCATGGTGTACCCCAGGGCAATGAGTGCATAAATACTGCCCTTGGTAAGACCGCTCATCAGCAGATTAAAAAAGAATTCGTTGTTCATAACATATCCTCAAAACAAAACAGGCGGAACATCTGGTTCCGCCCGTCTTGCCTTTAATGCTGTTCGCTCATTATTCCACGGCCACGTATCGGCCGTTCTGAACCTGGAACATGGTAAAACCAACACCGATGGCATCTCCCCTTTCGTCGAAAGAGATGCTTCCCAGAGTGGTATCAACATATTGAGAACGAAGAGCTTCGGTCACCGCTTCATATTCGGTGCTTTCAGCTGTCTGGATTGCTTCAAGAAGAGCCTGGGTTGCAGCATAGGCATTGTAGAAGAATGCACCAGGGTCTTCACCGTAATCCGCTACATGGTCCTCTTTGGCTTTTATCGCCACGGGATCATTGGTGGTGTCATTGGGGCCTGAGGCATATACGCCTTCAGCGTTTTCCCCGGCAATTTCAATGAACGTCTCGTCTTTCACACCGTCATCCGAAATGAATACCTGATTCATGCCTTTTTCATTCATCTGGGTTACGAGCTTTGAGGCTTCAGGATGATATCCGCCGTAAATGATGGCTTCGGCACCGGAATTTTCAACCTTGTTCAGCACGGCTGAATAATCCACCGCACCGGCCTGGATACCTTCGAACAGAACCACTTCCATGATGCCGTCTTCCTCAATAAAGCTGCGGGCAAACTCCGCAAGGCCTTTTCCGTAGGACTGCTTGTCATGCAGTACTGCGACCCGGTTTACTCCCAGACTGTTGGCGAAATCAACTTCCAGACGGGCCTGTGCGTCATCGGGAGCAATTGTTCGGAAGAAATTGGTATATGTTCCGCTCTGTGTAAGAGGAGGATTGGTAGCTGAGGGAGAAATGACAGGGATTTCCGACTCAAGGTAAATGCCCAATGCAGCCTCTGTGGCACCTGAACAGATATGTCCGATCACACCGGCAACATCCTCGCCGATCATTTTGGTTGCAACGTCCGGAGCAATTTTCGGGTCACAGACATCGTCCTCAATTATCAGCTCGATCTGTTTGCCCATAATGCCGCCGTTTTCGTTCCATTCCTTCACCACCAGCTCTGCAGCCTTAATGGTTGGAATTCCATATGATGCCAAATCTCCGGTATGAGGTCCGGCAACTCCGATCTTGATGGTATCCGTATCTCCGCCGCAGGAGATGAGGGTACCAAGAACAAGTACTGCGCTCAGCAGTACAGCAAGTCTCATTTTCATAACCACTCCTTATTATTCTGCACAGTCGGTCAGGCTGCGCTTTTTCAAGCCGTATTGCCTGTCATTATAAAAAGGGGTGAAAAGTTTGTATACATTTACATGTAAAAAAATACAGTATTGACGTGTTTTTCTATAATTATTCAACATATTGAACGGAGCTGGCGTGTATTTATCCACCTCGCCTCAGGGATCCCTTACAGGAAAGCCTGCTTCAGCACAATCATCAGATCCAGGCTGATACCTGCGGCCCAATGGAGGAGAATAACCGGATACACTGAACGGGTGCGAATAACCACCACCGCAGCAATAAAACCGAAGATAATTGTGGCGAAGGTCTCCGACACCGGATGGGGAAGATGAACAAGCACCGTAGGAAGGATCTGCAGCATTGCCAGGGCCAGAATAACCGGATCTTTCAATTCCCGCAGCGGGGACCCATCGCGGGTACGGTTCACCAGGCGGATGCCGCCCAGCCCTCTGTTTCGCGCCCCCTTGTTAGCCCGGTCATTATCCAAATCCCGCTGCTCCAGGTAATTCAGCAGAGGGATCACCATCAGCCCCCGGAAGAGAATCTCCCATGGAAGGTAATAGAGGAAAAGATACAGGAAGCCATGGGAAACAAAATAGAGAGGCGAAACCTGAATACTCAGATCCACAAGGGCTGCAGACCATGGATAAAACCCGGACATCTCTTCATTAAACGCCGATGCGGCGGTGACCAGAATAAAGAGGGGGAAGAGGAACCAATAAGCCTTCCATCGGAACATGCCGGGAGTCCAGGAAAGCCCGGCATCCTGAAGCTTGAACCCCAATGCAAAGGCGGCAAGAAGGGGTATGCCCCCCATGAACAAAAATGAAAGGAGAAACCGGGAGGCATAAAATGCAAGATCCAGGCTCATGTCATATGTACTGCCCTCAAGAGAGCTTTCCTGAGCTGCACCCGGCTCTTCCGGAGCAATGTAGGTGCCCCCCGGCTCCGCCGGCAGGAAGTCAGAAAAGAGCCGGGGACTCAACAGCGGCGTTTCGGACAGCGGAGGATTCAGATACATGTATGCAATGAGGCAGACACTGAAAACCACGATCATCAGTGGCGCACGGTAGTTTCGGATACGGGAAATTGCCTTCATGGCGGATATCCTACTCTTGTCCGCCATTCTTTGTCTATCCACCTCACAGACCACCTCACAGACCACCTCACAGAAACCACTTCATAGAAAACACTTCATAGAAAACACTTCACAGAGGCAGGGATCCTGGCCTATGCTGTAGTGTATGAAGATTCTCGTTTCCGGTATATCCGGTTTTATCGGCTCCCATCTTGCTGCAGCTCTTTCCGTTCTCGGTCATGAGGTTAGCGGAACCTACCGGAGCAATCCACCCCGGGATATCCGCCGCTATGCCTCAGGATTTCCCTCCGGCGACCGACTGTCCGGAACGTCATCGGGCACAGGTACGGGAAGCATTTCCAGCATACAGGCCGATCTGAGTGATCCTGATGCGGTGGAAGAATTGGTCCGAGGCAAAGATGCGGTCATTCACGTGGCCGGCTTGGTGGGAGACTGGGGAAAAAAAGAACGGTTTCACCGGGCCAATATTCTGCCCGTGGAATACATTATTCGAAGTATCAGAAACATCCAGGAATCGGATCCGGCAGATGCGCCCAAGTATTTCATCCATACATCCAGCATATCGGTCCACGGCTTTGGAAATCTGGTAAATGCCGCAGAAGAAGGACCCTATTTCCGTTTGATAACCCACTACCAGCGCAGCAAACTCCAAAGCGAAGCCATCGTTCAGGAATTCTCCCGAAATAATTCAACAGTCTGCGGCATAATCCGTCCGGGTAACGTCTACGGTCCTGAGGACACCACCACCATGTACCCCATGCTGGATGCCATCAAAGACGGTAAAATGGGCTTTGTAGACGGAGGCAAGCGACTTACCTGCCCGGTGTTTATCGACGATATTGTCGCCGCATACATCAGCCTTCTGGAAAAAATGGAACAGGACCCCGAAGCGGTAAACGGCGAACTGTTCAATATTACCGGTGGAGAACAGATCAGCTGGAAGGAACAGATCGGGCTTTGTGCTGAAAAAGCCGGACTGCCCCAGCCCAAACTGAATGCCCCGGGCTGGCTGGTTTTGCCGGTCTCAGGGATTCTTGCCGCAGTGTATGCCCTGGCTGGCTCCAAAAACCCGCCGGATCTTACCCCCTACCGTATTCAGCAGGTGCGGAATAACTACCACTTTTCCATGGAAAAAGCCCGGCATCTGTTGGGCTGGGAACCCCGGACCCCCTTTGCCCAGGGCATAGTGCCCACCGTCCGGGCTTGGAAAGAAACCGCAGCAGCGGGGCAGGGAAAGTGGGCCGGGGAGAAGAATTCATGATTCGGAACAAACCCTTCGGGCTCTTCGCTGTACTGGCACTGCTGGCATTGTTGGTTATTTGGATTCCGGTAATTCAGCAGCTCATGCCCGGGAGCAGCTCAGCCTTCAGCATGGAAACCTGGCTCCTGTTGAGCATTCTGGCAAGTGTGGGCATCCTGTTGCTCTTCTTCATCCTCTATATTCTCAGCAGAAACAAATGATTTCCCCCGCCCTTTACATTCACATTCCCTTCTGCAGCAGCCGCTGTCATTACTGCAATTTTTATTTTGAAACCGGATGGAATGAACGAATTCTCCGCCGCACCCTGGAACAAAGCCTGGAAGAATTCACCCGGTACTACAGCGTGCTGGGACATCCTGGAATATCAACCATCTATTTCGGAGGAGGTACTCCAAGCATTATTCCTCCAGAGATAATGGGAGAATACCTGAACCGCCTGTTCGGAATAATCCGCCGGAATCATACTGTTCCAAGGGTCATGGAACTTGATATTGAAGCCAACCCCGAATCCCTGAGCCGTGAATTTCTGGATCAGATTGCAGCTACATGTACGGAACACTGCAGTACATTGAGACTGAGTCTGGGAATACAGAGTTTTCAGCCGGGAGTTCTCCGTTCGCTGGGACGGCTCAGCAGCCCCGACGATATTCACCGATCCCTGGATACCGCGTCCGGCTTCCGGGACCTCGCTCCCCTTCCCTTCGCCCTGAACTGCGACCTGATCTATGGAGCAGGGGAACAGTATCCGGACAATTTCCAAAAGGATATGAACCGCCTGCTCGCTCACGAGCCCGACGGAATCAGCCTGTACGAGCTAACCGTGGAAGATCGAACCCCCCTGGCTCAGGCAATCGCCGCCGGGAGGAAAACCGTGGCCGGACCCGCCCGGCTGGATCTACTCTGGGAACAGGCCCTCAAGACTCTGAGCGAACACGGGTACCGCAATTACGAGATCAGCAATTTCGCCAAACCGGGAAAGGAGAGTAAACACAACTTCGCCTATTGGAGGCTGCGGCCCTATATAGGCATCGGTCCCGGAGCAGTAAGCACCATTCCCCTCAACTCCCGTCCCCTGCGCATAGAAAATCCTCATCTCTTCGAATACGGGCGAATGGATTTCAACGAAGACCTTTTGCAGCGCCTCCAGCCCCAGGCTAAAGATCACCCACAACCGCCGCGACCACCAGAGAGAACAGCGCCGCCGCGGCCGTCAGAAACAACAGAGAGCCGGATTACTTCCGGGCAAAATACGGCAGCCGGAGACCGGAGCGGAATGCGCTGCCATGAGCTGACGGGGAATGAGCTGTTTCTGGAAATGTTTATTACCGGTCTTCGCAGCATTGCCGGGGTGAGCAAAACGGATCTTGAACGCATATTCGGAAAGAGGGGTACAGCCGCAGCGGCTGATCTTATCGCCCTCTGGAAAGACCTGCTGCGCCCCCACCCCCGAAGGATTATTCTCAGAGATGGGGCGAGGTTCACCATGGATCGTATGCTCCGGCAGATCACCGATTATCTGGAGCAGCATCCCCCCCTGTCGATCAAACAGTGGCCCTGATTCCGGAAGGCCCAGTATAGGAAGACCCAGTCCAGTCCTGTGAGTCTGTCATTCCGGGCAGGCCAGTCCGGGCACTCCAGTCCGGGAAGGCCAGTCCGGGAAGGCCAGTCCGGAAAGGCCAGTCCGGGAAGGCCGTCAGTCATCCCGGAGATCATCCATGTATTCATCATCCGGGCATATGCCCAGATCCTTGCAGATATCCGGCAGGTAGGGATCTTCCAGCATGGGCATGTAGCGGATAAGCTTCCTGCTGGAATGCACATCCCCACGCCCCACGGCAGCTATATACCAACGGCATATCAACCTTCCCATATACCCCAGATTTTCACGCAGATAACGAATCTTTCCCCCTTCTTCCGGCGGAAGATGGATGTCACCGTTGCGGATTGCCCAGTGGAGTTCTTCGCTTATCTCCTCTCTTCGCTGATTCCGGAACTGAGTTCGGGTGTGTTCATTCATACCTGACCCCGGGCTCAGTTAAGAACTATGCGGTCGGGAACCCGGATGAGCAGCAGCAAAATATTTCGCGCCAGGAGCCGATCGCCGGTCCGAAGAGTTTTCAGATACAACTGAATAACGGCCCGGTGGCAAATACATTCACCGGGGGTGCATTGGGCATGCACAGCTTCTATAACATTTCCGGCATATCTTCCAGAATTCGCTGAATGAGTCCGCTGTGTTTTCATAACTCCCCCTTGAATGTATTTTTATAAACTATACTTTGATATTTAACCGCTGCTTTCCAGTCCTCCGATTGCTCTAAAAGCCAAATTTTATGCTATTTTTTCTCTGATGATGAGCAAATTGGCCCAAAATACTCAACACACATCTAATTTGACATCCGTTTTTCTAAAGAGCCAGATACTCCTCATACATCTGCTGAATCCGCTTTTCCAGCTTCTCCAGTTTTCCCCCCAGCGAACGGGCACGGGCGTGATCTCCCCGTAAGAGAGCCTCCTCCATCAGCCGTTCGATTCCACCTTTTCTGGCCTCTTCCTCTTCCAGACGGGTTTCCAGCTGCATAGCCAGTGGGGACCCGGATTGGTCCGGAGCATCCGGTGCCTGTGAGTTTGTGGCGCTGTTACGTTCGCCATGCCGCCGCTTCAACTTTCCTGCTGATGAAAACCTGATATTACCCCTGTGATGAAAGTATTCAGAAAAGCTTCCCTCAAAAAGGGTGATACCTTCCTCAGATATTTCTCCGATTCCCTGTACCAGTTTGTCCAGAAAATAGCGGTCATGGCTTACCACCAGAAGCGTGCCCCGGAAATCGCTCAAAGCATCTTCAAGGGCCTCCCGGGCGGGAATATCCAAATGATTAGTGGGTTCATCCATGATGATAATATCCGGCTTCTGGTACATAATCCGGGCAATCTGAAGCCGGTTCTTCTCCCCCCCGGATAAACTGACAAGCTCCTTATCAAAATCGGAAAATGAGAACCCCATGGGCAGGATCAGATTGACCGCCTGGTTTTTGCTCACCGCCCCCCAGCTTTGCACTTCATCCCCCAGTGTGCGTGTCCCGGAATGGAACCGGGGTTCCTGCATGACATATCCCGGCTTCAGGCTATTTACCATCCGCAGATGGGGGTGATCCCAGTGGCCGTATTCAATAAGATCGTTCAGCAGAGTGGTTTTTCCGCTGCCGTTCTCTCCAACCAGAGCAACTCGACTTCCACGGGGGATCTCAAGATTTACCCGATTAAATAGTTTAGTTCCCGGAAAAGAGCGGCTGTAATCCACGATCCGGATCGCCGCATCGCCCTTATCTTCCCCCGACGCGAACTGAACATGGATCTTCCGGCTGTTCATAGGCTCGGATGTACGGGCACGGGACTGTTCCTGCTTCAACCGGCTCCTGGCCGCCCTCAGGCGTTTACCCCAGGAAGGATCGGGACGGGATGCTGCAATTTGGGCGAAACGCTGCACCATTTCGGTGATCTGCTGAACCTTCTTCGCGTCCGCACGGGCTGCAGCCTCATCGGCGGCGGCTTTGCGCAGGCGCTGAATTCTGTAGGATGAGTAATTTCCCCGATACTGAAATATCTCCCCGTCCCGAAGCTCAAGGATATTCCCGGCGCAGCGGTCCAGAAGATAACGGTTGTGGCTCACCATCAGCACCGATCCCCGGAAGCTCCGTATAAACTCTTCCAGCCACGCCAGTGCGCGGTAATCCAGATGATTGCCCGGTTCGTCCAGAATAAGAAGGTTGGGAACGGTCATCAGCTGGCTGATCAAACTGAGAATGCTTTGTTCCCCGCCGGAAAGATTTCCAGCGGGTACATCCAGTCTGTCATCCAGCCCCGCCTGATAAAGCAGTTCATGAGCCCTGGCGGAAGCATTGTCTCCATCCATTGCTTCAAATTGTTCCCTGGCCCGTGCGTACTCCGTCAATCTTCGGTTGAGAAGCGCCTCCTCCGGTTCCACGGTTTCCGTGGTTTCCGAGAGGGCGGCCTCGGCTTCTCTCAGGGCGGTTTCATAGGGATGCAGCTTCTCCATCATTACATTCAGGACAGAAAGCTCAGGGGAAAAGAGCGGAGTCTGGGGCACCAGTGCCATTCGGGTTTCAGCAGCGGTTATAAGATTTCCTCCGTCGGGATCCTCTGCTCTGGTGATAATTCGCAGAATGGTGGTCTTACCCGAACCATTAGGACCAATGAGGCCATAGCGTTCGTTCCCATTAATGGCAAAATTAACGGATTTCAGCACCTGCTGTCCGGCATAATTTTTTGAGATATTGTGTAATTCCAGAAATTTCATTTCGGCAACTCCTCGTTTGCTGTACCCCGGGTCTGGCCGGGGGCCCGTTAGCCGTACGGCGTTTCGGGACTGATAGTAACGAGGGACTCCGAATGTTCTTCCCGAGGTACAACCCGGGTCAGGCGCAGCTCTGCGCCCTGTGGTTTGAACCGGTGCTCAGGAAGTCTATGGCGGAGTCCCCCTGAGCTGCCATCCGGTGCTGCGTATAAGTTGTTGAGTATGCATAAGGGGCTCCTTTTTTGATCTGTCTGATTCGGACCGGTTCATGGATAAACGGTAAGCGGAACCGGGTAATCGGTAAACAGATTAGCGTGAATACTTCGAGAAATCCATGGCGGAATTCACGAAATTCAGATTTTTCATCTAAGATGACCGAATATACCCTGCCGTTGGTTGTACCTTTTGCATGGGAGAGCCGCTTCACGGGAACCGTACCAGCGTCAGTCCCGGGGGACGGTTTATTCAACCCGAAATTTCTTTCAGGAGACAGAGATGAAAATCATTGAAATCGTGTATGCCACGAAAACAGGTACAAGCAGAGATGTGGCTGAGCGGATCGCCGGAAACCTCAACACGGCCTTGAAGTCCGATGAGATACAGGCAGAGGCGGTAGAGCTGGGAAACACGAACGGCGGCGCTTCCCCCTGGGTTACCATAGCCGGCGGCCCCATTAATGGTATGCGCATGCGACCCGACATAGCCGAATTTATTGATGGTGAATCGCTTTTTGCCGTTTTTTCGGTCAGCTACCTGGTGAAACATGCAGGAAACATGTGGAAAAAATCCATAACCAACAATGTTGCCCGTCACGCCGCAAATGCATCCGCGGAATCGTACCGGGTGTTTGGTGGGCGGGGAGAGACTGCGATGCCGGGCTTCGCACGATTTCTATTCGGACTTCCGAAAGACATGCCCATGGAAACCCTGGATATGAGCGAAGTGGATGAATGGAGCGGTGAAATGGTAGAGCTTTTGAAAGCGAAGATCTGAAAAAACCGAACCCTGAGACCGCTATAAAAAACCGAACCGACATACCGGGTAAATACCCGGGGTGCCGGTTCGGCGGGGGTATGGGGGTTGAAGGATTAACCCTTCACTGCGCCAGCCACGACTCCTTTGGTTAACTGCTTGTTAAAGAGGAGATATACGATTACAACAGGAGCCGTAGCGATAACCAGTGCCGCCAACTGCCAGCCGAGCTGGCTGCTGGTAAGACTGGAAAATGAATAGACGCCGACCGGAAGCGATTTCGTTGCTTCCGAACTGGCCAATACGAGTACGAGGAGAAATTCGTTCCAAATTGCCAGACCGGAAATTACCGAGACGGTAATTATTACCGGGATGGTCATGGGGAGAATTATCGAGATGAAGGTGCGGAAATATGTTGCACCGTCCATGGTTGCCGATTCTATGAGACTTGTGGGCAGCCCGCGCATAAACTGACTTCCAAGGAGCACCGTAAGCGGAAGCCCAAAGGCAGTGTACACCATGATGATACCCAAATGGGTGTCGGTGAGGCCGATCCTGGTGAGCATGAGAAACAAGGGAATAATTACCGAGTTGATACTCAGCAGATATCCCATGCCGATCAGGCCGGTTACCAGGGCTGATAGTTTTTTGAACGGCAGCTTACTTACCGCAAAACTGGTCATCATCCCAAGAAGGATCATCAGAAAAGTGGAAAAGCCCGAATAGATGATACTGTTGATGAATTTCCGGCCCATTCCCGCCCGTTCCCAGGCTGATTGATAATTGAACCATCTGGTCTTTCGTTTAATTTTCCGCTGCCAATCCGCCGGAAGGTCGTTCACCACCAGGGTATCGCCCACTTCAAGCTGTCTGATTTCCGGAGGCATCTCCTCCTCCACCAACCAATAGACCATGAGTCCCCGTCCCGGAGCGATGGTAGTGGATTCGATTACTATGCGCTCTCTGGTATCTTCCTTGGGATCGAAGTCGGGAATCATATTGAGATTCGGGCGTACGACCCGGTATTCATCCTGATCGTTATCGAACAGATCATGGGGAAACGCAAATATGTCCCGGGTCAGCTCCTCGTTGGACTTGAGGGAAGAATAGCTCATCCAGAAGAGAGGAAGGACGGTCATTAACACCCAGCTCACCAGAATGAGATATGCAATAGTTTTTCCGGCAATTTCCAGACCCGGATTGGAGCGTTCACCTACTACAGTTACTGGATTCATTTAGTTTTCCTCCGGCGGGCTGAAACGCTTGCTGACCCAGTTGGAGATAATGATCAGCACCACACTGATTACTACGATTGCATTGGATATTGCGGCTCCATAGGCGAATCGTACCGGGTTCGAATAATCCTGAAATGCCGTTTGGTACATAAAAATCGGCAGCACCATGGCATTATTTCGCTGGAGACCCTGGGTGGTCATGGAGAAAATCAGTTCAAACCCTTTCAGCGAGCCTGCAATGGCCAGAATTGTAGATACCAGAATGGTACCTGAAAGAATGGGCACAATAACCTTCATGAAAACCTGAGGTTCGCTGGCACCGTCAATTTTCGCCGCTTCTATCATATTCGTATCAATTTTCTGTAAATTTGCCAGGAAGATCACCATATAAAATCCGGTGTAAATCCAGATCAGCGCAAAGGCTATGGGGATCATTACCGTGCTCCGCTCAAGCATTAACGTAAATTGAGCGTCCGGATCCTGCTGAACAAACTGCAATAATTGTGCTATTGGTCCGTTTGCGGCAAACATCCGTTTCCACAACAGACCGATGACAATGGTCGATAAAAACTGGGGAAGAAATACCATTGCCTGAAAAAACCCCGGTGCTTTTACCATTTTTCGGTAAAGGATAAAAGCAAGCATAAAACCAATAGGGATTTGACCGAAGGCGGAAACCGCCACTACTATCAAGTTGTTTTTGAGTGCATGCCAAAAGAGAGGGTCCTGCAACATTACCCCGTACTGCCTCAATCCGACAAAATTCCAGTCGCCGCCCCTGTTCGGATTAAAATCCGTAAAGCTGAGCCACATAGAGTAGATCATCGGATATGCCACAATAAACAGGTACAGTAAAAGGCCTGGACCGACAAATCCAAAGAACACCCATAAAAGTTTCCGATCGCTGGTTCTCACTGAATACTCCTAGGTAAGGAAGGGGAGAAGGCTGTGGGCCTTCTCCCCTGGCCGTTTCTTACATATACCCGGTGTTATTTCCGAGCCAGTTCTTCAACATCTGAAGCAACTTCAGCAGGTGACTTCGTACCGTTTACGATTTCCTGCATACCCGCATTCAGGGTGTCATTGGGTGCACCGGAAAGGTGAGCATCAATAACTTCTGTGTTCAGGGCAGTCTGAGCCAGTTCAACTTTCTGCACCAGTTCGTTGGGAAGATCGTTGGGTGCTTCGTACCCTTTCAGAATAGGAGCAACAATGGCACCGTCACGGAGACGCTGGGTCGCTTCTTCTTCACGGTTTACATAGTCGAGGAATCTGACCGCAGCAGCCTGGAGAGCGGGGTCTTCGGTTGCTGCTTCGGTGAGTCCATAGCCGACCTGCCATGCAGCGGCAACTGAGCCTGCGGTTGCAGGATCCTGGCCAGGCAGTTCGGGCCATGCCATTAACTTCATGTTCTCACGTACTTCGGTGTTTTCCACACTACCTGCAGCCCACTGACCCTGTACCATGAAAAGAGCCTGTTCGTTGCTGAAGTTTGAGATGTTGGTTCCGTAGTCAACAAGGACTGAGCTTTCGGCAATTACACCGTCTTCAACCATCTGCTGGATCCAGCCAAGGGCCTGAACCATCGCGGGGTCATCAAAATTATTTTCCCCGGCAACGGCTTTGGATACCCAACTGGTGTCGCCGGACGCACGTCCGATGAACGCTGAAAGCACACAGCTTCCCCACGCCCATCCGTCTGCACCGTCGATGGAGACAACTTCAATTCCGGCTTCTTCTGCTGCGGGAACCATGGCAACCAAATCTTCATAGGTTTCAGGAAGTTCGAAACCCAGTTCGTTGATCAAAGGTTCGTTGGCAAACAGCACGGTGGTAATGTTTGATGTTCCCAGGGGGACATAGTATACTTCACCATTAGGGCCCATTTCAGGAATGAGGCTCATGTCATACATGTCGGTGTCCAGAAAGGGACGATGGTCAATTTGTTGACCTGCTTCCTGCCACGGAGCTCCCCAACGGGCATCGGCACCCATATATGCTACATGCGGAACATCACCGGCTGCCAGACGTGCGGTCACCTTCTGATGATATGCTTCATCGTAGAGCAGCTCGCTGACAATTTCGATATCCGGGTTTTCCTCCATGAAGGTTGTTACCAGTCGATTCCAGGCAATACCTTCAGCGTTTGAGTTATCTCCATAACCCATTACATTCAGAACCACTTTCTCTGAACTTGCTTCTCCCTGCCCTTCGGCGAATACCATTCCGCCCAGCAGAGCAAGCACTACAAATAATACGAGCGCTTTCTTCATTGAAAAGCCTCCTTTTGGATGTATACAGACGCAACGCGTCATTTTCCCAATGAGGTCGACGACCTCAAGATTCACATAATTCAAACGGAGCATTACGCTCCTGATTTCAATAAACTGTCCAGAGCATCCGCCTCCATCCATGCTCCTTCGACGGTCAAATCCATAATTTCAGGATCCACAAAGAGGCGCTCCAGAACAAAGCCTGCCGCCCCGTATGCCACCGATTTATCTCCCAGGGATGAAAACCGGATCTCGCACTCCACATGCTCGTCATATGACCAGTTGTTATCGATTTCCTGAATAAGTACCGGCATGAGCTGATCCTGGTATCGTTCTATATCCCCGCCGAGAAAAATTTGGCCCAAATTGAAAGTATTTACAAACAGGGCAATATGCTTTGAAAGCTCGACGATAAATTCATGAAATCCTTCCGGGTCATCTTGAATCCGCCCTTGGTTCTCCGCCAGTCTGGCAGATGCACGGAACTGACCTTTCTCCTCGGGACCGCAAAAAACCGAGCGGAACTCACCAGCAGACTGCCGTGTACCGGCGTATACCCTTCCGTTAAACACAATTCCCAGACCCACGGAAATATTGTCATAAAACTGCTTCCGGGAGTTCCGGTGAAACTCGATCAGGGTGAACATGAAATTCCTCAGTTGTTTGGCCCGATGGAAGGCAAGCTCACCCCAGGCACAACTGTTTGCGTCGTTGTCGATAAATACCGGAAAGGGGAAATCGGGTTCCAGCAGATCCACTATGGGAAGAGAGCTTTCGATACCCAGAGGAATCGATTCGAGAATCACTCCACGGTTTGAATCGATAATACCGGATATACCCAGACCGGCACCCAGCAGCGGAAGACCGATCCAGCTGAGTTCCCGGGGAATGGTTCGTAAAAGATTTCGGGCCTCATCCACCAAATTTGCCCCGGAATGAACGGCATTTTCAGTTCGGGAAAAGAGGATGTCACCGGTTAGATCTACCGCAACCACCGTGTAGGACTCGGGGCGGAGCTCCAAACCCAGCACATATCCGTAATGCCGGTTAAGCTCCAGATGGACTGGCTTCCGACCGCCCTGGGGCCCGGAAATACCTTCCGAAACCTCTTTCACAACCCCTCTCTCGATCAGTTCACCTACAATCTGGGAAATTGTGGATTTATTGAGATTCAAATTTCTTGCAAGTTCCACCCTGCTGATGGTATGGGATACCCACAACTCCCTGAGAATACGGGATGTATTGATGTTTCGATGTCTTCTGTTGCCAGCCATACTCTCCCTCTGGTTAGTTGATTTATAAACCAACTAAAAGGATAATCTCATGAGATGGTTGATGCGTCAACAAAAAGCTGGTTTTTTCCTGTTGAAAATGTTTAAAACATGATAGGTTGGTACATAGAGCAATTAACTATCCTTTTAGGCTATGTCATAATCAGCCCCCGACCCTGATCAGGGTCCCGGGAATTACCATCATTAAGGACGGCATATGAAAGAGAAAACACGCATAAAAAAGAATACAAACCCGGTGCCAAACGAGCTGTCATCTGAATTCATCATCAATCTTTGCGGTACCTGGGATGCCCGTATTCCTTCGAAGGATTTGAATCTTTCTATCGAAATACCCGGCGATCTGGCTACTGCGCTGGTGCAGTCTCACAAGCTTCCCCACCCCTACCCCGGGAAAAATGAACTGGACTTTCAGTGGATCGGTCACAGCGACTGGAGTATGCGCACAAGCTTTTCCCTCCCGGAGGGAAACCACGGGCCGCAGGCACATCTCATACTTGAACAACTGGATACATTCGCAACCGTGTATATTAATGGCAATGCTGCAGGAACATCAGAAAATATGTTTGTCCCCCTGGAATTGGATATCGGGGCACTCCTGCATGAGGGGGAAAATGAGATTCGCATAGACTTCCAGGGAGCGGAAAAACGCGGGGCTGAGGAAGCTCGGAAACTGCCGTACCCCATCCCCTCATCCAAACATTTTTCCTGGGCTTCAGATTACCGAAATCTCGTCAGAAAGGTTCAGTGCCACGGCGGATGGGATTGGGGCCCGGCAATAATGACCTCTGGGATCTACGGTGGGACCTACATCCGTCTGGGCGGGGCACCCAGAGTAAGCTCTTTCAGCCCCCAGCCCCGGCCGAGCGAACACTTTTCCTCCGGAAACTGGACTGTTGATATTGAGCTAACGCTTCACAGCCGGGAACATACCCAGGCGAACGCCGATATTACGCTGCTGGCCCCCGACGGAACAATCCTTGAACAAAACTCCCTTTCCCTGGAGCTCAAGCGGGGAGAAAACCCCATTACCCACACTATGCAAATCTCGTCTCCTCAGCTTTGGTGGCCCGCAGGTGAGGGCGGACAGCCCCTCTACGGTGTGGAACTCTCCATTGGGGGGGAAATACACAGAAGGAAGATCGGCTTCCGGCACATCGAAGTAATTCACCAGGACGATGACATCGGCCGCAGCATGAAATTCCGCGTTAATGGCCGGGAGATTTTTGCAAAAGGCGCCAACTGGATTCCCACGGACGCACTCCCCTCATATCAGGATGAAGAGAAATACCGGAATCTCCTGGAAGACGCACGGGAAGGAAATATGAACATGATCCGTGTATGGGGAGGCGGCCAGTATGAGAGCGAACTTTTTTACGATCTCTGCGATGAACTGGGGCTTCTGGTATGGCAGGACATGATGTTTGCCTGCGCCATGTATCCTGCCACATCAGATTTTCTGAAAACCGTAGAGCCTGAGATCCGGTATCAGGTACAGAGGCTGAAGCATCGAACATGCCTGGCAATCTGGTGCGGCAACAACGAAGATTTAGGAGCTCTCAGCTGGTATGAAGAATCCCGAGCCAATCCCGCACGGTATCTGGTGGATTACGACAGGCTGAATGAAGGCGTAGTGGGCCGGATAGTCAGGGAGTTGGATCCGTCACGAACCTGGTGGCCAAGCTCCCCATCCGCCGGTATTGGCGACTACTCGGATAACTGGCACGATGACAGCAAGGGCGATATGCACTATTGGAGTGTCTGGCATGAGGGCAAGTCCTTCGAAGCATATTATGAAGTTACTCCCCGTTTCTGCAGCGAATTCGGGTTCCAATCCTTCCCCTCTCTTGAGACGGTAAAAAGCTTCGCATCGGAGGATGAGTGGAACATCAGCTCCCCGGTAATGCGGCATCATCAACGGAATGACATGGGAAACAGCATTATCTTATCGACCATGTCCTCGTACTTCCGCATCCCGGAGAAATTTGAAGATCAGCTATACGTCAGTCAGGTTCAGCAGGCCATGGCCATCCGTACCGCGGTGGATTACTGGAGAAGCCGCCGTCCGGTGAGCATGGGTGCCTTGTACTGGCAGCTCAACGACAACTGGCCGGTGGCTTCCTGGTCCAGCATTGAATACGGCGGACGCTGGAAGGTTCTTCATTACGATGCAAAACGATTCTTCGCCCCGTTCACTCCGGCCTTGTATGCAAAGGATGGGCGCATCCATTGTTATTTACTCAACGATAGCCAGGAAACCCTGTCAGGTACAATGCTGATACGGCGGATATCCTTTTCCGGGGAAATACTGGAGTCAACCGAAGTGGATGCCGAAGTGAACGGCCTAACCGCCATGCAGGTTTGGGAGCACCCGGAATATCAGGAAGGAGAAGCATCCAACAGCTTCCTCCATGCAAAATGGACAGCCAGGGGTCACAGCGTCGAAGGAGCTGCCGATATCAAAGCAGCTACAGACATCAAAGCATCTGCCGGCGACAGAACAGAATCATCAACCGAAATTTCAACCTCTATGTTTCTCTCCAAGCCCAGGGACTGTTATCTGAAGCCTGCGGAAATCCGGATACGCCAAGGCAGCGGACCGGAGCACATCGTTCTGGAAAGCAATGTTCCTGCCTTCTATGTCCTTGCCGAACTGCCTGGAGAGACTGGGCTTTCGCCTGAGCCAGAGGTTTCCGAAGAGTCGGGGCTCTCCGAATCGTCGGGGCTTTCCGGATCGTCGGGGCTTTCCGAAGAGTCGGGGCTCTTCAAAAAGACAAGGCTTAACGGCCACTTCAGCGATGGAGGATTTACCTTGCTGCCCGGCGAACCCAAAGAACTGAAATACACCCAGCCATGGTCGCTTGAGAAGGGAGACCGACCTGAGGTGAAGATCACCCCCGATATGGTACGGATCCGCCATCTGAGACAAACCTACTAAGCAGCACCGGCGGCGATTGGTGGCGAGTATCCGAACTCTTGGAATCGCAACCGGTTCGCAGCGGATGTAAAACATACCCCCCCGCGTAATGTGACCAGGTGGTCACATTACGCGGGTGACTCTTTTCTGTACCCGGCAGGATCTATATTGCTGCCACATTTCTTCTCACCCGGTAGGATGTATTTTTCTGCCACACCCCTTCTCACCCGGCAGGATGTATTTTTCTGCCACATCTCTTCTCACCCGGCAGGATCTATATTGCTGCCACATCTCTTTTTCCGCCCCGGGGAGCAGGCCGCTCTATTTACGGTATAGCTCCAGGCAGGCTACCTTCTGGCCGGCTGCCTCCAGGCAAGCTGCCATCAGCCTACCAGAGCCCGCACCTCTATACGTTCGCCCTGTATCAGTTCCATGGGAAGCCGTTCGGAAGATAGCCGTTCGGTCACCTCGCCGCCTTTCCCCAGCACTTCCAGCACCACCCGGGGAAGCGCCTCTTCTGTATTGGAAGATTCTCCAGCCTGCGAACCGTCAGCTCCCCCGGAAACATCGCGTGCCCCGGAGGTACCGGTGTTCCCCGGCCCCCGGGTATTGACCACATCAATATCAATTTCAGTGCCCCGGAATATTCTTCGAAGCTTGAAACCCTTCCAATGGTTGGGAATTACCGGTTGAATTATGAGCCCGTCATAGTCGGGTCTGATGCCCAGAATCCACTGGGTTATAGCGAAATAGTTCCATGCCGCCGTGCCGGTAAGCCAGGAGTTTTTCCCCTCTCCGGGGATCCATGCATCCTTCCCGGCTATCATCTGACAGTATGCATAAGGCTCGACCCGGTGGAGGTCGCTGATTTCCTCAAGATATGCGGGTGCAATTTTCGCGTAATACTCGAACGCCCGGTCTCCCCGGCCGATCCTGGTTTCCCCGATCATGATCCAGGGATTGTTATGACAGAAAATTCCCCCGTTTTCCTTGTATCCGGCAGGATAGGTGGATATTTCTCCGTATTCTATGTAGTAGCGGCTGAATGCCGGATTGAGTATCACCATTCCATAGGGGGTGTCCAGCCGCTGTTTCACAGAGTCCAGGGCTTTGCGGGGGTAGCCCATATCTTTTCCGATCTCCGCCATGGTACAGAAACCCTGAGATTCAATGAAAATCTTTCCTTCCTCATTGCTGTCGCTTCCCACCGGTTTTCCGAAATGGTCGTAGGCTCTCAGGAACCAGTCCCCGTCCCAACCGTGCTGGATAACCGATGCTTCCATGGCATCCACGTGGACTTGAGCCTCATCTGCCAGCCCGGTTTTTCCCAGCTTCCTTGCCAGCCGGATGTATTCACGGCCGTACAGAACAAAAAGTCCGGCAATCATCAGCGATTCGGCTACGCCCCCGGCCTGATTCTCGGTGGTCTGAAACGATTCATTGGGATCGGTGGAAAAACAATTCAGGTTCAGACAATCATTCCAGTCCGCTCTGCCGATTAGGGGAAGCCCGTGGGGACCCAGATTGTTCACCACATGGGAGAAGGAAGTCGAAAGGTGGTCGAATAGCGGCCGGGCGTTCCTTTCATCGTTATCGAAGGGCACCTGTTCATCCAGGATGCTGAAGTCGCCGGTTTCCTTGATATATGTCACCGTCGAAAGAATTAACCAGACCGGGTCATCATTGAAATTGCCTCCGATTGCGTCGTTCCCCCGTTTGGTAAGAGGCTGATACTGATGATACGCCGAACCGTCCTCAAGCTGGGTGGCTGCAATGTCGAGAATCCGCTCTTTGGAGCGCTCAGGCGCCATGTGAACAAAGCCGATCAGGTCCTGATTGGAGTCCCTGAACCCCATTCCCCGGCCGATTCCCGTCTCAAATCCTGAAGCCGAACGGGACATATTGAAGGTCACCATGTTTTGATACTGGTTCCAGATATTCACCATCCGGTCCAGTTTTTCATCTCCCGAATCGAGAACAAAACGGGATAGCAGGTCATCCCAGTACTTGTTCAGCTCAAGGAAGGCACGGTCCACGTCTTCCCCGTCCCCATATCGCCGTATAAGTTCCCTGGCAGGTTCCTTGTTGATAACTCCTTTGGATTCCCACTTCTCATCCTCAGGCAACTCCACGTAACCCAGAACAAAGACCAGTTCCCTGCTTTCACCTGCTGCAAGCTCCAGTTCAAGATAATGACTGGCAATGGGAGACCAGCCATGGGCTAGGCTGTTCCCCGGGCTGCCTTCACGCACCCGTCGGGGGGAATCAAAACCGTTATACATTCCAAGAAACTGCTCCCGGTCGGTATCGAAGCCCTGAATCCCTGTATTCACAGAGTAGAATGCATAATGGTTCCGCCGCTCTTTGAACTCCGTTTTGTGGTAGAGCACCGAGCCTTCCACTTCCACCTCTCCCGTGGAAAGGTTGCGCTGGAGATTGTTCATATCGTCTTCGGCATTCCACAAACACCACTCGGCCAGGCTGAATATCTTTACCGATTTTCTCTCGTGGCTATCATTTGTCAGGGTGAGCTTCTGAATCTCCGCCTTCTCCCCCAGGGGCACCATGAAAAGGAGCTGTGCCCGAAGCCCGTTTTTTACAGAATTAAAGCGGGTGTACCCCATGCCATGTCGGCACTCATAGCTGTCCAGTTCACTTTTCACCGGCTTCCAGCCCGGATTCCATATATCCTCACCATCAGAGAGATAAAAATAACGGCCTCCGTCATCCATGGGAACATTATTGTAGCGGTATCGGGTGAGCCTGCGGAATTTTGCATCCCGGTAAAAGCTGTACCCGCCGGCGGTATTTGATATCAATGAAAAAAAGTCTGTATTTCCCAAATAGTTGATCCAGGGATATGGGGTTCTGGGGTTGCTGATCACATATTCCCGCCGTGCATCATCGAAGTGTCCGTATTTCATGTTTCCGTCCTTATTATTTTATGTACTGCATCTACTTGTATTATTGATTTTCCAGTAATTCCCTTTGGGGTGGGATGGATAGAGAGGGCTACAAATTCCTTCTGCCGGCACTCTGAAAGGCTTCAAGACCTGTCTGTAAACCTCGCCGGGCAAACTCATCGTAACTCTCCACCGCGTAGAGTCTATTGGCATGAAGACACGCGGCCCCGTACGCGGCTGCAAATTCTCCCTGTCCGGCCTCCCGGATCCGAAGAAAGGGTATGCCTGAGTAGGACCAGTTTTCCGCCACTGCCTTATTCAAGCTTTCCGCCAGCTCATCCTGAAACCCCTGAATATCTCCCCCGACGATCACCGTGTGAATATTCAGACTGTTAATGAGCAAAGCAATGTTTTTTCCCATCTCCCGGAACAACAGGGAGCGGGTGTTCCGGTTTTCAGATAGATCAAGTAATTGGGAGGAGGAGAGGGAAAACTGGGTGTCCGACCCCTTCTGCCAATACACGCTGCGGAATTCCCCGGAAGTGTGGTCCACCCCCTGATGCACCCGGGAATCCAGTGCCAGCCCGAGCCCCAGGGAAAGCCTGGGCCGGGTCACAGGGGCATTGCGGAACAGTTCAGATTCTATCAGCATGAACAGGGAATCTCCCACATCCCGATAGCCTGCGGCGAACAGTTCCCCGCCGATTGCCGCATTGGCATCGTTTTCCAGCATTACCGGCGTACCCAACTGCTCCCGGAGCAGCTTCTCCAGGGCAACATCCGCATCGGCCCCCAAAAGGCGCGAACGTTTCAGCAGCCCCCGCTGCTGGTCCACAATACCCGACATGGCTACGCCCACGCCTAAAAGGGGCGGATAAGAGCCCTTTCCCCCGGCTTCAGCCCCAGCATCAGCGCCCGCTGGATCCCCGTGCCGGGTTTCGAATACCTGGGCGTACTCCTTGAGCAAAAAGCGGGCTGCCTCAGCGGCCAGAGAATCGGCACTGAACCCGGACCTGATACCCCGGGACGAATCTCGGTACTCTTGCGCTGCATGGGCGTGGGCTGCCAACACTCCGCCCCGGGCATCGCTGATCACCACTCTGAGCATATCCGGAAGGAGCTCCACTCCCATACTGCATGCACGTTCTTTCCTGATATTGAGCACCAGAGGACGTCTCCCGCTGCCGCCGGAATGCTGATCATCGGGGTACTCTTCAATAATCCCCGCCTCCATGAGGCGGTTCACAATGATGGTTACCGTGGACTTATCCAGCCCGAGATTCTTCGCCAGGAGCTTGCGACTCATCCGGCTCCCGGACCAAACGGACCGGAGAATTCTATTGGTGTTCAATTGTGCACTTTTTTGATGTGCCGGCATTTTTCCTCCTGGCTGATCCGCTGCCTGGCCCGCTGGGCTGACCGCCGTATTCTCGGCCGCCTGGCCGCCGGCCGCCACAGCAGGGATGACGACGTATTTTTTGTTGAATAGTTCAACTAATACATCTTTATAAAACCCTTTTCGCCCGCCGTCAAGGGAGACGGGCGATTTTTTACAAGAAATTACAATTCCTTTCCGTTGGTCCGGATAATTTTGGAATACCAGGAAAAAGAATCCTTGGGCGTCCGTTTTAAACTGGAAAAATCCACATGGACCAGGCCGAATCGGTGGCGGTAGCCTTCCGCCCACTCAAAATTGTCCATGAGAGACCAGTGGAAGTATCCCCGGACATCCACTCCATCGGCGGCTGCTTCTTTCAGAGCACCCAAGTATCGTTGAGTGAAATCGATTCTGTAGGCGTCGTGCACCTTGCCGTCGCTTTGTACCCAATCATGACCGCTCATGCCGTTTTCGGTGATCACCACGGGAATATTATAGCGCTCATGGAAAAAGCGGGGCACCCAGTACAGTGCCCGGGGCGTAACCGGCCATTGAAAATGAGTTCGGGGATATCCGGCGCCAAGGTCGTCGGTCTGTCGTATTTTCGGGTTGCCCTGGGAATCGTAATCGGTTCTGGCCCAGCTGTGGTAGACGTTCAAGCCGCAGAACTCCAGGGGTGCGCTGATATGCTTCATATCATCCTCCCATCCTGCGGGCAGATTCTTTCCATGGGTTTCCAGGTAGGCCTGGGGATATTCTCCCAAAAACACGGGATCATTCCAAAGGGCGGTACCGAAACCGAAATGGGGTTCATCGTTAAAGGCGAACTGGGCGTTTCTGGCGGCTTGCACCAGCGTTTCATCTGCTTCATCCCCCGGCTCGACCCCTCCCACCGCGGGCGCCCAGCCGATATTCAGAGAATCTCTGCCGTTCGCTGCGTTGGATCTGAGCTGTTCTACGGCAACCCCATGGGCGCTGAGCACATGATGGATAATCCTGACCAAATCTTCGCCGGGAAGTTTCAGACCAGGCGCGTGTACCCCCATATCATGTCCAAGGGTGGTAAACATCTGAGGTTCGTTCAGGGTAATCCAATTGTCCACCCTGTCGGAAAAACGCCTGGACAGTAAGCCGGCATATTCACCGAACCATTTCGGGCTGTCAGGATTCAGCCACCCCCCTCTATAATAGAGTTCCAGGGGATAATCCCAGTGAAACATGGTAATAAACGGTGTGATATCCGCTTCAAGAAGCATATCGATAAGCCTGTCGTAAAAAGCCATACCCCGCTCTTCCACTTGGCCGATTCCTCCAGGCAGCACCCGGGGCCAGCTCAGGGAAAAGCGGTACCCGTTGATTCCCAGCTGCTTCATTAATCTGATATCTTCCTCCAGATGATGATAATGGTCGCAGGCGGTATTGCCCGTATCGCCGCCGGCTATTTTCTGCTCCCAATTAACCATGCGGTCCCATACCGAAGGCCCCTTTCCGTCCTCGTTCCATGCTCCTTCAATCTGATATGAGGCGGTGGATGCCCCCCAGTAAAAATCTTTCCGAAAACCCATATTCGCTCCTTCCCCGCCGGGCAGGTCCCGTCGAGTTCTATTTCTTTACATAAACTAACAATTATAATCCATCTTAACATCAGTTGCTGGAGGAGGAAAGACTTCGGTCAGAATTTGATGAAATTTCCTGTTTTCACTGGCAGCGAACAGTCAATCTTCGTATCATACTCATAAGAATCCGGAGTCCCGCAGCTCCGGGAGGAGATATATATGCTTGAACTCAATCTTCCTGCCCATGCAGGCTATGAAGATATAATAACACGGGCCGATACCGCGGGCTTAAATATCAGCGTGATCCGGGATGCAACCCTGGAAGGTCCGGTGCTTCGGGATGAAGGAGTATTCATACGGGGACGCTCAGAGATCTACCGTCAATTGGACCGTTTGTCCAATATTGATACCGGCACCCCGGAGGATTCATCCCGGGAAGTCAGGGGTGAAACAACTCTTCTTGACCGGAACTGAGAGCACGGCTAACCCGTTCACTCACAGCATCAATATCCGAAGGGTTTGACCGCACATCAATACTGTTCATATCCAGACTCAGTACCGGGCAGAGATTCCATTCCCGAATCCACTCAGCGTACAGCTCATTAAGCTGCTCAAGGTATGAGACGGGAATCTCTTTTTCAAACTCACGCCCCCTAAGAGCAATCCGCTTTTTCAGGGTGGGCACCGATGCGTTAAGATACACAATGAGATCCGGAGCCCCCAGCAGCTCCACGATAAGTTCATAAAATTTCCAGTATGTGGCGAAATCCCTGGAGTCGATATACCCCTGGCGGGCAAGATTCCTGGCAAAAATATTGGCGTCTTCATACACCGAGCGGTCCTGAACCACCGAACCGCTGTAATGCTGGAGTTGTCGGTGCATTTCCAATCTGTCCGCAAGAAAAAACATTTGCGAATGGTATGCCCATGCAGACATATCGGAATAAAAATCTTTCAGATAGGGGTTATCCCCCACCGGCTCATAATATGCCTTCCAATTCAGCTTCCGGGAAAGCAGGTCCACCAGGGTGCTTTTCCCTGCGCCGATATTTCCCGCCACTACAATGTACTGTTTTTGTTCCATAATTTTCCGGGTTCCTGGAATACGTCGGATCTAAAGCAGTTTATCCAGCATGGAGACCGCTTCAACCCCTCTCTGGGCGAAGGCATCGGCATTAATTTTTTGCCACAATCCCTGTTCGTGGGCAAAAGCCTGCCCGCCCACCAGTATAAGGGGTTTTTTTGTCTCGCCGGAACTCTTCAGGGCTGAAATGAGCATCTCGGCGGAATGAAGATTATAGGGCATGGTCACAGAGAGGCCCACCACATCGGGTGTGAAACTTTTAATTGCCTCAGCAGCCTCAGGACCGGGGAGATAGGTGCCCAGATACATTACATCCCAGCCTTCCATGTATAAATAATCGCACACCATCATGAGACCGATGCCGTGCATCTCTCCGTTCACCACAACCCCGAGAAAGCGCTTATTCCGGTTGGATTTACGTTTCATGTACCCCCGGAGGAGTCCCATGCAGGACATGATGCTTTGTGAGATACTGTGTTCCTGATGGATGGCCAGTTTCCCTCCGGCCCACATTTCTCCCGAACGGTACAGAACAGGTTCAAGAATATCCCGATAGATGGCACTCACCGGAAGGCCCAGGTATGCGATTTCATTAATACGGTTGATGGCCACCACGGGTTTGCCGTTGGCGGCAAGGTCGATGTATTGCTGAATTTCATAGGAAGGATCCACATGCTTAGGAGTTGCATACATCTCCAAAGGGGGGTTGGGTCCCCTGATATCCGGATCCGTTTCAAGGTAGCGCCCCCCGGCGTCGTCGGCATTTCCAAAACTGCTGATGGTCCGGTTATCCGCATGTACCCGGTTGCCCACGCCGTCATCCCGGCCAAGAAGCTCGTCTACGCTCACTTCCAGCACCTCGGCGATTCTCAGGAGGGACTCGGTGTCGGGACTGCGGTTTCCCTGTTCGTAGTTGGCAATTGCGGTCTGCCCGATATCCAGAGCTTCACCCAATTGCCGCTGGGTCATGCCCCGGCGTTTCCGTAATGTTTTCAAGTTCTCAGCGAGTCCCATAGAAACAGTATAGATAAAACATCACAAAGTGTGAATATAAATCGACATTATAAATACAATTCCCCCTGCCTCTTCCCTGAGGAAGAAAACACATATATACTTTACAGGGGATTTTGTATTTGAAATTGCCTCAATAATGAAAAATGGCTGAAGCAAAAACAACCGAAACAAACCGAAGGAATATTCCATGAGCATTCGCATCCGCTTATATCTGCAATCATTTTTAGCCGTATTGGGCATGCTGGCAGTGGTAGCCATCTTTCTCTTTATGCAAAGCTCTGTGGGGCGTATTCAAAACCTCATCAGCAGCGGAACTTCTGCGGTGAACAGCTGGAACGCCTTCTCCCATGCCACCAAGGATGTTTTATATCGGCCCGGTGTTATTGCCAAACAGTCTGCGGTGTGGATTACCGAACGGGAAAACGGCATTGAGGCCATGACAAATTTTCTGTCCAACCCCATCTTCTCCCGCACCAGCGAGCAAACCCGCCGGGACTCGGCCCAGCTGGTGGAGATGCTTGAGGGCATTTCAACCCAGTCAGAAGATATTATTGACCTTCTTGATGCATATGAACAGGCGATTAACGAGGACAGGGATATCGGCGGCGGTTTGAGCTACAAACTTGGGTACTACCAGGCGTCGGGGGATCTGAACCGGGTGTTTCAGACCGGGCGGATGCTGGAGCGGTCCATGCTCAACCTTATTCCCATGATGCAGAACCTGGAGGGGGGACTGAGCACCCTCTTTTCCACCCTGGAGAAGGAAGTGCTCTCCACCGGACGGCAGCTGCAGGCCACTGCAATGGTAATGGTGGCAGGATTCGCCGCTCTGGTTATTATCGTATCCATTCTCATAGTTCGAAGCATTCTTAAATTGATACGGCTGCTTGAGTCGGGTGTTCGCCAGGCGGGTGAGTTGGATCTCACCGTATCTTTTCCCGAAAGCGGTGACGAACTGGGACAGCTGGGCAGACAGCTCAATGTTCTGTTCACCAAACTCCACGGCATAGTCCAGGAGCTGAAACGCTTTTCTGTCAACAGCCGGGAAAGTGACGGCACCCTGAACCAATCGGTACAATCCATGACCGGGCTTCTCAACACCAACCGGGAGCATATGCATAATCTGGAGTTTTCCGCCGCCAATCTGGGCGAACAGGTCCAGCAGGTTCAACAGCAGTCAGAGACCATCGAGCACAGCGTGGAATCCATTAACAGATTCATGGAGGAGCAGAGCGCATCGGCGGACGAAAGCTCTGCGGCCATCGAGGAGATGGAAGCCAGCCTCCGACGGATCGCAGAAATCATCAGCTCCCGCCACGGCGAACTCCTGGAACTGGTGGAAAGCACAAGAAGCAGCCAGGAGCAGGGAAAACTGAGCACCGAAACCATCAGTTCTGTGGCGGAAGATATTGACGGTCTCAATGAAATACTCACCGTCATTACCGGAGTGGCCAGCCAGACATCCCTGTTATCTATGAACGCAGCCATTGAGAGCGCCCATGCCGGAGATGCGGGACGGGGCTTCGCCGTTGTTGCCGAAGAAATCCGGAAACTTGCGGAGACCACCACCCAACGTTCCAAGGAAATACGGCAGAACCTGAAAAATATTATCGGAAAAATACAAGTTGCAGAGGAAGCAAGCCAGAAAAACTTCCAGTATCTTGAACGCTCAGCCGAACGCCTGGTGCATTTCGCCCGGTCCATGGAAGAGATCCAGCAGTCCACGTCGGAAGTGTCCACCGGAAGCAGGCAGGTTCTCACCGCAGCCAATGAGCTGAGCAACTCGGTGAACAGCAGCCGTGAAAGCAGCCAGGATATTCAGAAATCTATCGGTGAAATCGGCAGAAATATCTCTACGGTCCAGGAATTCAGCTCCCGGCTCAACGGAAGAGTGGGAGATATGCTCGATCATTCGGGAAAAATCCTTGAGACGGTGAATCAGGTGGAAAACATACAGCAGCAAAACAGCAAACAGATCCGTTCCCTGGGATCCATGGTGGACGACTTTACCACCTGATGGCTCCTTTCCTCTCGGGGGGGCTTTCTCGAGCTATTCCCCGCTGGTTCGCTTGGCGTCGTACATCCGTTCATCGGCAATCTGAAGAATCTGCTGCAGATCCAGGTCACCGTTGGCAGTTACCCCTCCCAAACTCAATTGGACGAGCAAACCGGGTGATATTTCGTCCCATGCTTCGCTCTCAACAGCCGTATATATCTTCGAGATCACCGTACTCAGATTTTTCTCATCGGCACCGGGCAGAAGCAGAATAAATTCATCTCCTCCGTAGCGGATAATCAGGTCCCCTTTGCGCAGGCATTCGGTCAACAGAGATGCAATCCGCGTAAGGACCTCATCTCCCACCTGATGGGAATGGCTGTCGTTTATCATCTTGAATTTATCCACATCGGCAAAAACCACTCCAAGATCCTCGCCGCTGCGGGTAATCCGGGCAAGCTCACCGGGCATGTGTGCCATGAGATAGCGGCGGTTCAAGAGGCCTGTAAGGGGATCATGAATCAGCTGCTCTTCCAGTTTTCGGTTGCTCTCCTCCAGCCGTAATTTCAAATCATGCAGCTCGGTATTTTGGATACGATACAGTTCCCGTTCAAGCTTCACCCGTTCCAGATCCAGCAATGCCAAGGCTTTGCTCAGATTATTGTCTCCGATGCGCAGTCCCAGTTCCTTCTGCTGCTCCAGGGCCTTGCGCTCATACTCAAGGGCCTTTGCAAGATTTTGCCGGTGCTCATAAAACCTGGATAATAATTCGTAACAGCGGATATGGATCTGAATGGGCTGGCGTTCCTCAAGCCGTTCAGCAGCCTGAAAGAGCAAATCCTCCGCTTCATCGTGGCGCTCAGCGTCCATGAGAAGGGTTGCAAAATTCAGTAAAATATCTTCCAGCCAACTCTTCACCGGAGCCGAGGAGATCACATCCAGCGCCTGCCGGTAGGAAGTTTCCGCCTTGGCAGTTTCTCCCTCTGCATGGAGCACTTCGGCGGTTTTCGCGATGCTGTGAGCCTCGTAAGATGGATTGTTACAGGAATGAAAAATTCTCCTGGATTCTTCCAGGAATGCATAGCCCTCTTCAGTGGAGCCGTTCATTCCAAGAAGTCTGCCCAGGTTGGACAGAATAATTCCAAGATTCATCCGGTCTTCATCGTCCAGAGCTTGGGAAAATGAATCTTCCTGAAAGTTCATGGCTTTGCGGGCTGAGTCGTAGTACTCAATCGCTTTGGCGATCTGCCCGATCTCTTCATAGATAATGGCGGTGTTATTCAAAGCGGATGCCGCCCGCAGCGGCCAGTCATCGCCGAACAGCTGGTAGGCCTTGCTGCAGTGCTCGATTGCAAGCTGATATACAGACAATTGCCCGTACAGTACGCCCTGGGTCAGGTGGGACTCTGCCTCTTCCCGGGTATTGCCCTGAACCACGGCGGCATGTTCCCCCTTCCGGGCGAATTCCAGGCCGGTTGCATGGTCCTGGGTCAGGAATGCGCATTTTGCGCACATCCGGTAGGCTTCCGCTCTTCCGCCGGGAAGCTCACCGCAGTCTGTTTTCTCAGCACCCTGCTGAAACAGCTTCATCGCCTCATGTAGTTCACCCTTTTCATAAGCCAACAGGGCATCATTTATAACAGACATGGCCTAAGTATATATATATTTCCAAAAATCACAAAACGTGAACGGCATTTTTCTGCAATTTAAATCATCAGCTGAATTTTTCCGGTGAACAGGGTGGAACACAACAGGAAAGGAGCCCCCGTATGCACCGAAACATATTCCCCGCCGCCTCAAAAATTGCCATGCCTTTACCGCGTATATTCACAGCAATACTGCTCATCCTGCTCAGCGCAAATCCCGTTCAGGGAGATACAAAAACTTCAAATGTAAACAAGCAGTACATTAAGAAAGACCAGTTCAGGATTATCACCCCCTCGGCCCCGAAAACATTTCAGATCTATCATACATTCACCTATGATAAAATAACCCGGGAATACACCTACACCACCTGGTCATACGACCCATACGAAGGGGATTATAACGTTCACGACACCCACAGCACCAGGGCTGCAGCCAAAAGCGCAAAACCCAGCGGGGGGAAAATCACCGTTTCCAGCTCCGTTGTGGACAAAAAAACCGGGCTCAGGGGGACCGAGGTCGCCAGCAGCTGCAGTATCCAAAAAGCATCCATTTCTCCCGAGAAGATCGCCGAATATGCAAAACAGCAGCTTAAAGACTCCGAGGACGCCATGGAAGAGAGCGAGGTTAAGGAAATAGTGGATGCGGACAACGCCGCTGAAAGCGAAGAGACCTGCGACCCGGAGCCTGTAGAAGAGGGCCACGACAGAACCGCGGCAGAGGCCGAAGAGGAAGCCGAAGAAGAGGAAAAGAGCTTTTTCGCCCGGGCATTCGGCGATCCGGTGCAGCTCTCCAGCGGCTCCCTTTTACTCACCGAAGAGGATCTGCGCATTCCCCTTCCCGGGGACGCACCGGATTTTCGCCTCAGCAGAACCTACCGCAGCGCGGACGTTCACTCCGGCCCACGGGGGCGTCACTGGTTCGGGTCCCTGGAATCCCGACTCATTCGCTGTAACTCCCTGCCCTTCTGGACATCCCCTGAACTGTGCAGGCAGGAAATCCTCCGCCTCCAAACCGTGCTCACAGAACTTGAAGAAGCCGCAAAACAGGAAAAGCATGAATTGGAAACCTCGCTTCCCGGGCTTCTGGAGAGTGCGCAAGAGCTGGAACGCGCTTCAGCAGAATATCTGTCCAAATCCCGGAAAGCCAACTCTGCGGGCAAAACCGGGTATAAAAAACTCTCCCGCCGCTGCGCAACCAGGGCAGAACAGTTCCGCACACAAATATCCCTCATCCAGAATCGCATAGACCGCCTGTTTGGAGAAATTCTGCCGGCGGAACGGCAAAAAATCAGGGATCAAATATTCTTGTTGGAAGAACGGGAGGAGCAATCGGAAAAACTCAGCTTGCGGCGGGCTGCAATGACCCGGCTTACGGAAGAAATGTACATCTCCGCCGGGCCTGTTCCCTCTGGATCCAGAGAACGCCGAATCCAGAATATCGGAAGGAGCGCCGGTTTAGCCACCATTCTTTGGATCACCCCTTCGGGTGGCCTTCGAAGCTTTACCCTCACGTCCCCCGAACAAACAGAAGAACAAACAGCAGAACAGACCTCTGACCTGCACATCCGCAACGGCGGCCTTCCGGATGACGGACTGCTTCCCGGCTCCGCCCTCATCTATCGCTGTAGGACGCTCCCCCTCCACCGCCTTGAACTAGGGCCGAATGGAAGCATGCGCATGTACCTGCCAGGCAATTTCCGCTGCGATTACGATACCCGGGGCCGTTTCCTGAAAAAATACCGGCTTTTACCCCCCCATAATCCCATGCTTCTCTATGAATACCGCTACGAAGCCAAGGACGGAAAGCCCGGCTATGTTCCGGACCGCATCATTCTTCAGGGGGAGCGCCGGCTCAACCTGGAGTGGAAGAAACAGGGGGGCTATTCTCTGCTCCAGGCTGTTCGCTTCAGCTTTCCCGAAATGGAAGAGCGGCAGATCCGCTTCGCCTACTCTCCTGAAGGATATCTTCAGAACGTGAACTACCCCGACGGAAGCATGAAAGAGTACTGCTGGGACGGCAGGCTCAGTTCAACAACCCAGAAACATGGCGAAGGCTCCCCGGACATTCACAAAACCTACAGCTACGACCAGGACGGGCGGGTAACAGCCGTCCGGGACAACCGGGGCTTTTCAGAAGAGTTCAGCTATTTTCTTCGTACCGGAACCGATGACTACAGCGTAGCCAGAGCCCGCTACGGCTATGACCCGGGAAATACACCCGGAAGTACAGCAGAAAATTCCGGACCCTACGGGCTTCCCGGAACCCTTGAGTATGAATTCGACCCTCACGGCCGCATCTCCCTCTCCAGAAAATTCGACAGCCGGGGAACACTGAATGAAATCCGGAAAAAAGAATATGTTCCCGGTGCCCCCGGATTGCTTTACAGGGAGCTGATTACCACCTTTCATCCCAACACCAACGGACCGGGTCTCCTTCCCGCAAAAACGAAGGAAGAGGCGGTCTTTGCGTATTATCAGAAGGCTCCGCATACCGGACTTCTGAAAAGCATCACCCGAAGCTCCGACGATCCTCGTCGACCATCGGGTACATTCAGCTTTGCATATAATGATCAGGGCTATCTTACAGAAAGCCGGGACCCCGACGGTGTGACGCTGCGCTACAGCTACAATCCGGCGGGACTGCTTCAGGAAATACTGAGAAGCGACGGAGGCCGTCGGCGTTACCACTACGACAGCCGGGGGCTGTGTACGAGCTTTACCGATGAGGAAGGCAACAGCTGGCAGTACGGCCGGGATCAGTTCGGTAACCGCAGCCGGATTACCGATCCCCTGGGCAACAGTTACGTATTTCAATTCGATGCTCTGGGGCGCTGTCTGGCCGGGGAAGATCCCCTGGGCGGCGACCTGACAGCAGTAGATTTCTACAGGGAAATCATCCCCCCGCCGGACCCCCGCAGCCTCATTCCAGATGACCGATCCGCCCACGGAGCGAACAGAATCGGCAGGTACACCCCGGCCGGGAGAAGTGCCGAGTATCTGCCCTCCCTCGCCCGCACGGACGAACCGGTTTTAATCAGCCGGGATGAATGCGGACGGGTAGAGCGAATCGATTACCCCGGAAGTGCAGACACACTCATCCGCTACGACCGATGCGGCAGAATAACCAGCATTACCGACCGCAATGGAGGATCCACCAGCTTTGCGTATGATCCCTGCGGCAGAATTATCTCCATTACCGGCCCCCTGGGCTCCCGCAGCGAATACCTCAGGGATGCCCGGGGGCGGGTAACCCGCATTACCGAAAACATCTGCCGGGAGTGGCCCGAAGGACTAATACAGCGTGAACTGCAGTATGACACAAAGGGAATGCTCACCGGGATCGTCTATCCCGACGGCAGCAGCGAACAGTTCATCCACGACAACCAGGGCCGAATTACCAGCCGCAGGGACCGCTGGGGCCGCATACACCGCATCACCCGCATTGAAGCCCCGGGAAGCCAGGCCATAGCGATCGAAGGCGAAACCGCCGGAGGTCGGGCCATAAAAGGTGAGGGCGGGGCCCAGAGCATAGAAGCCCGGGGCGAAACCTGCATCAATTATGAATCACCGGGAACCTACCGCCGGGAAGTGTATGATTCCCGTCTGAGACTGAAGGCCGTGTACGCAGGCCCGGATTCCAGCCGGCTTCATCTGCTTAGCGACCTTCGCTATTCGCCTGACGGTTTGAGCCGGGTAAGCCGTGCCGGAGGACTCAATTCCTGGCAGACCTACGCAGAGCCTGAAACCGGCCTTAAGAGAATCGTGGATCCCGACGGGAGGGAACAGCTCAGCCGCTTTGATGATGCAGGGAAAATTATCAGCCTGCAGCGGGGAGAGATGCTCCGCAGCTATCAGAGAGACCCGGACGGCCGGATCACTCAGGACAAGGGAGAATACCCCCTCCGCAGCGAAGGATCTGCCCCCATCACCATTAGGCGGGAAATTCAGTACCGGCTGGATTATTTAGGAAGAATTGTCCGGGAAGAGCACTCCATGGGCGGGGTGAGCAGCTACAGCTACCGGGGCGGCAAACTAATCCGCTCCACTCACAGCGACGGACGGGACCTGCAATACCGCTGGAACCCAGCCGGCCAGCTTCTTCAGGTGGAAGATGCCGGGGGTACAGCCCTCAAAACCATTGAATACGACCCGGCAGGAAGAATTGTTAAGGCCGGGGTTCCCGGTGAATCCCTTGAATTTCTGTGGGACAGGGAAGACAGGCTTCTGGAAGCCACATCTGGGGGAATCGGACTGGATAGTCGTCTCCAATGGACGCGTGGCAGCCTGCCCGCTTCCATCAGTCTTACTCATGGGGATACTAACCCTCAGGCTTCACTTCTGCCCTCGTGTGAGTATGAGTATGATGAAGCCGACCGGATCATCGGCATCAGCCTCAAATCTAATACCGGCGGTACAGCTAACATGAAGCTCCAAATCCGCAGGGACGGCCTGGGCCGAATTACATCCATATGGAAACGCACGGGGAATTCCCCGGAACTCCTGCAGCAAATCAGCTATACCCGGGACGGCTGCATGGAATCCGATCTG